>JAHFDV010000147.1:7500-11603 GCA_023248815.1 Myxococcales bacterium | reverse complement strand
GCGTGGGATCGATTTCGATGAGCCGAGCGCGCGTGTTCGGGCTGAGCTCGGTGAGCACGCTGTTGACGCGGGCCGCATTCTTGAAGTCCGCAACGATGGTGATCGAGATGTCGAACGTCCCCGCCCAGGCACGCATCGCCTCGAAACTTCCGACATGAGAGCCGAGAAGCACCGCCCCGCGTGCTTTGTCTCCATTGGGCGCCCGTGACGCGAGCGCTTCGAGCTTTTCGTGATCGTGCAGATGCACGTCGAACTCTTCGCGCCGGTCACAGAGAAAGAGGTAGCGGTCGAGGGCGACGCGCGCGAAGTGATAAAAATGCCGCAGCACCGAGCCGAACGTCGAAGGCATCCCAATCGCGGCGAGATATTCCTTCGAAGCGCGACGCGCGCGAAAATGGACGAGCGCGTAGTAAAAGACGACGACCCACAAGACGAAGCCGACATTCGCGCGGCCGAGTGCGCGCGTGAGAAACACGAGAATGCGAATTCCAGCGACCGTCCCTCGCTCGGGGACCCTTCGCCAGCCACCCAGCTTCGTTTTCTTGATCGAGGCCGCCGGTTCGCTCGAGGGCGCGGGCTCCGTCATGAGGGTGGGTTGCTTTCTCCCGCCGGAAGGCGTCTTCCAAACTGCCCCGTGAGCACGCGAAATACGCCTTCGATGCAGAGCCGCGTGTGCATGAGCGAGATCTTCAGTGTGTCGGCGAATCCGCGATAGTGCGAGACGCCGCCCTCGTCGCGACCAATGTATTTTACACGGGTAGACACGTGCAAGATGGGCAGTCCTGCCCATGCGAGCCGCACGGCGATCTCCGGGTCGAAGTCCATCACGCGTCCCGACGGTTTCGTCGCGAGCGTCGGTCCAACTGGATAGACACGAAATCCGCACAGCGGATCGCCGACGCGCGCGCTCATCGTCTCGATCGCGCAGAACAAGACCGAAACTTTACGTCCCCAAAGTCTTCCGCGCGGCGCGCTCGAATCGAACACGGGCTGTCCGAGAACTAGCGCGCGTTCGTTGCTCTTCGAAGCCGCAATGAAGCGCGGAATGTCGTCCGTGTCGTGCTGACCGTCCGCGTCGAGTTGAAGCGCGTGCGAAAACCCGCGCTCTTTGGCCACGGCGAGCCCCGACAAGACGGCTGCACCCTTGCCCCCGTTGGTCTCTCGAAAAAATACGGTGGCTCGACCGCGCGTTTGGAGAGATCGCGCGACGGCTCGCGCCTCCTCGCCGCTGCCATCGTCGACGACGATCACATCCGCGACGTGTTCCCGCACGCGCTCGACGACCGCTTCGAGCGTGAGCGGATTGTCGTACGTCGGAATGACGACGCAGTAGTTGGCGCTCATCTAGCCAATTCCTCGAAATCGAACCCACCGCTCGCGACAGGGCGCCCATCGACGCGAAATTCGAAGGTCACGCGCATTCCGACGCGAGCCGTCGTCACTTCAATCGTCTGACTTGGAAAAATCGGGTGCTTGAAGCGCGCGCGTCGCAAACGTTTCACGTTTCCGACGTCCGGATGAAGCTTACGAATGATCGGAAGCGCGATGGCCGCGAGCTGAACGACTCCAGGGAGGACCGGAAATGCCGCAAAGTGTCCATCGAAGTACCGACACTGTTCACTCACTTCGACGCGAAAGGCGCCCGGTTTCTCGAGCGGTACGAACACGAGCTCGCGCATGACCGGAGTCTCGACCGATTGTTTCGGCGATAGAACCGCGAGCAACTCTTCGCGTCGGAGCTTCCCGCTCGCCTCGCGCGGCAGCGCGTCGAGCGCGACGATGCGACGCGGAACGAGCACGGGATCGAGCTCTTTTGCGATTTCTGCACGCACGAACGCAACGTCGAGATCTTTCGGAACCACCGCGGCGAGAATTCGATTGCCGCGAATCGGATCGTCATCGCGAACGACACCTGCATCGACGACGCCAGGAACGCGAAGGAGAGTCGCTTCGAGCGCGCCGAGCTCGAGGCGCTTCCCTGCGACCTTCACGACATCGTCGATGCGCCCGAGCAGCTCGAACTTCCCATCGTGCGCCATCCGAATGCGATCCCCCGTGAGTCGTTCCGGGCACCAAGGCGAACGCACGCGCATCTGCCCATCTTCCATTGCGGCCACGTGCACACCATGAAGGGGACGCCATTCGGCGAGAGGGGTCGCGCGCGTAGCGATCCCACCCGTCTCGGTCGAGCCGAGGACATCGTAGGTCGTCCACTGGTGACGAAACGCGAGCTCGAGATGAAGCTCGGCGAGAAGCGGAGCCCCACTCGAAACGACGAAAAGCTTCTCGGGCATTTCCGCGCCGACGAACGAGCGAAGGTGCGCGGGAGTCGAGATGAGCGTTTTGACCCCGTGGGCCTCCACGAGTCGTGCGACGTCGTGCGGAAAAAGCGGGATCGAATCGACGTTGGCGCGTCCGAGGCGAAGGGGCAAAAGAAGCCCAAAAAGAAGGCCAAAGAGGTGATGGTGCGGAACGGAGCAAAGAAATGAAGACGGCAGAGACGCGAACGTCGTCGCGAGCGCTTCCACCTCGCCGAGAATTTCTCTCGCCGATTTCTCCGCCGCTTTCGGATGCGCGGTGGTCCCAGAAGTGTGGAGGAGAAGAAGAGTCTCCTCAGCCCTCACCGTCCGCAGGGAGGCCGACGAATCTACGAGAGCGTGCGTCCGTACGTCCGGAACGTGCGTGCCTGGCAAACCTTCTTCTTCGTGGAGAACGCTGAGAACACCTTCGCGCTGCCGCAGCGCACGAACGGATTCGAAGTTCGAATTGGTGACGAGCTCGACGGAGAGGCCTGCGTGCCACGAGCCCAAGAGCGCGGGTACGAAGCATTCGAGATCGCGACACGCAACGATGACGCGCGTCGAAGACGATTGCTGTGCAACCCGCTTCAGCTCCTCGCCGACGACGAGACATTCTCTTCTCAAGTCGCCGAACGTCGCCGACGTCTTTCCGATGCGCCAAGGAAGGTCGTCGTGCGCTTTCGGAAAAAAGAGCGCTTCGAGATCGAACGTGGCTAAACGCTCACTCATTTGGACCCGTGGCCTCGGCTGGTAAAGGGTTGGGAAAGAGTCGAAAAAGAGCGCGCTGCGCGAAGTTGCGCCGGTCCTCGCGAAACCGAATCTGCCGCACGCAAAACTCGATCGCGAAAACGACGACGACGAGCGCATAGGGACCGATCCCCGAAGCGATCGCCCAAACCGCTGGTGATGCGAAGTACGCGAGCAGCAGCCCAAAAATTCCCGACACGGCAAGAATCGCTGCCCATACCCAGGTCACGGTTCGACAGTAGCGGGCTTTTGCAGGGGTGAGATGCGTCTCCTGCATCCGCGCGAAGCGTTCCACGAGCGGCATCTCGCTCCCTTTGCGCAACGAAGAGAAGAAGACGCCCGCGAACGCGAACTGAAAAACGGAAGGCAGCACGAGGAGAAAACGCGCGTCGTTCACGATCGCGCCGAGGATGGCGCAGGCAATCGCGACGATCGGGAGTGGCAAGAGTCCGCGAAGGTGTTCACGTCTCGTGACGAGAGCCTTCACCGCGGTGCGAAATACGATGAACCCGCCGACGACGAGCGCCGCGTGCACCACCGACAAGCGCGTTGCCGCGAAGTAGAGGACTACCGGAGACAAGGTCACGAGGAGCGCCGAAACGATGCGGAAAAACACGAGCTCGAAGCTCTTGTAGCCCGAATCGTTCGAGAACGCTTTGCCAAGAGCAGCGAGACGGCGACCATTCGACGGGCGCTGCGAATCGTGCGATGTGCGTTAGACTCCTTTCTCGAAAGCCAGACGCGAATCCATGGACTACCCACACGGCAAAGACGGCGCGGATTACGACGTTGCTGAAGCGATCAACCAGCTCACGGATGGCTGGAAGAACGCGATGGGGGTGACGCTCGTCAAGGCGACGGGCTCGGAGGTCATCGCCGAGATCACGGTCGGCGCCGCGCACTTACAGCCGCTCGGCGTCGTGCATGGCGGCGTCTATTCGGGGCTCATCGAAACCGTCGCATCGGTCGGAGCAGCGGTTTGGGCGATGCAAATCGGTAAGTTCGCGGTGGGGCTCGAGAATCACACGTCGTTCCTCCGCGCGGTCCGCGGAGGCA
>JAHFDV010000147.1:0-2500 GCA_023248815.1 Myxococcales bacterium | reverse complement strand
GATTCGGTTGATAGATCGTCCGTTCGAACAGAACGGACAGAGTTTTCTGACTGAAGTCACTCGCTCAACGAGCGAGACCGGACTTCAGCACGAAGCACCTGAAAGCACTGTCGAAAGACAGACGTACGACGCGAGTCGAGCAGCTGATGGGAAAGGCTTCGTGAGTAGCTGAAAAAACCAACACTCAGAGTTCGCAAGTCGAATTCTGACAGTGAATTCTCGAAACGTGCCTTAGGGATACGGAGAAGCTACAAAGGGCGTATGGTGAATGCCTTGGCAGTCAGAGGCGATGAAGGACGTGGACAGCTGCGATAAGCTCCGGGAAGCCGCTAACAGGCAATGATCCGGAGATTTCCGAATGGGGAAACCCGCAGGGTGTTAAAACCCTCAGCCTACAGTGAATACATAGCTGTAGGCGGCAAACCTAGGGAACTGAAACATCTAAGTACCTAGAGGAAAAGAAAGAAACCTCGATTCCCTCAGTAGCGGCGAGCGAAAGGGGATCAGCCCAAACCTTTGGATGCAAATCTAAAGGGGTTGTGGGGCCTGCGACATCGGCGAGTTTTGATAGACGAACGGCATGGAAAGGCCGGCCATAGAGGGTGACAGCCCCTTAGTCGAAATTGAAACAGACCGTAGCAGGTACCCGAGTACCGCAGGACACGAGCAATCCGGCGGGAATCTACGGAGACCATTCCGTAAGGCTAAATACTACTGACTGACCGATAGTGAACTAGTACCGCGAGGGAAAGGCGAAAAGAACCCCGGTTAGGGGAGTGAAATAGAATCTGAAACCGTACGCCTACAAGCAGTGGAAGCCCTATGCCCGCAAGGGAATGGGTGACCGCGTACCTTTTGCATAATGGGCCTGCGAGTTACGTTTCGTGGCAAGGTTAAGCCGTCAGGTGGAGCCGGAGCGAAAGCGAGTCCTAACAGGGCGCATAGTCGCGGGACGTAGACCCGAAACCTTAGCGATCTATCCTTGGCCAGGTTGAAAGGTTGGGTAACACCGCCCGGAGGACCGAACTCACTTAAGTTGAAAATTAAGGGGATGAGCTGAGGATAGGAGTGAAAGGCTAATCAAGCTGGGAGATAGCTGGTTCTCCGCGAAATATATTGAGGTATAGCCTCGGACGAATACCGCCGGAGGTAGAGCACTGAATGGGCTAGGGGACCTACCAGTCTACCAAACCCAATCAAACTCCGAATGCCGGTGAGTAGTATCCGGGAGTCAGACAGTGCGAGATAAGTTGCATTGTCGAGAGGGAAAGAGCCCAGATCATCAGCTAAGGTCCCAAAGTTCGATCTAAGTGTCAAAGGATGTGGAAACGCTTTGACAACCAGGAGGTTGGCTTAGAAGCAGCCATCCTTTAAAGAAAGCGTAATAGCTCACTGGTCAAGCGAGTCCGCGCCGAAAATATAACGGGGCTAAAGATCGACACCGAAGCTATGGACTCGAAAGAGTGGTAGCGGAGCATTGTCACGCAGATACAAGCCGGACGGTAACGACCGGTGTCGGGCGTGACAAGAGCTTATGCAGGCATGAGTAGCGATAAACAGGGTGAGAAACCCTGTCGCCGTAAGCCCAAGGTTTCCTGGGGTAGGATAATCCTCCCATGGGTAAGCCGGTACCTAAGCCGAGGCGGAAACGCGTAGGTGATGGACAACAGGTTAATATTCCTGTGCCATTGAGGATGGCGTTGAAGCAAGCAGAGACGGAGTAGGATAGGTCAAGCGTGGCGCATGGTTGTCCACGTTCAAGCCCGTAGGCTGTTTCGTTAGGACCCTTATGGGACAAACGACGAGACATTGAGGCCGAGAGGTGATGAGGTTAGACTTCGGTCTAGCAACTTGATGATTCCAGACTTCCTAGAAAATCTGCGTGCGGAGCCCCTTCAGTGACCGTACTGCAAACCGACTCAGGTGGGTGGGAAGAAGATTCCAAGGCGCGTGAGAGAACCCTGGTTAAGGAACTCGGCAAATTGACACCGTAACTTCGGGAGAAGGTGTGCCCTTGTTCGTGTACTGATTTACTCAGGAAGCGTTCGAGGGTCGCAGAGAAACGGGGGTTGTGACTGTTTACTAAAAACATAGGACTCTGCTAAGTCGAAAGACGACGTATAGGGTCTGATGCCTGCCCGGTGCTGGAAGGTTAAGGGGACGAGTCAGCGCAAGCGAAGCTCCGAACCGAAGCCCCAGTAAACGGCGGCCGTAACTATAACGGTCCTAAGGTAGCGAAATTCCTTGTCGGGTAAGTTCCGACCTGCACGAATGGCATAACAACATCCCCGCTGTCTCGACCAGGGACTCAGCGAAATTGTATCTGGGGTGAAGATACCCTCTACCCGCGGCAAGACGGAAAGACCCCATGAACCTTTACTGCAACTTGGCAGTGATTTTCGGGATATTCTGCGTAGGATAGGTGGGAGGCTTTGAAGCTGGGCTTCTGGGTTCAGCGGAGCCAACGTTGAAATACCACCCTGGATATTCTGGAAATCTA
>JAHFDV010000515.1 GCA_023248815.1 Myxococcales bacterium | reverse complement strand
CGATGATCCAATCTGCGCACTTGATGACGTCCAAGTTATGCTCGATGACGACGACGGTGTTACCTGCGTCGACGAAGCGATAGAGCACGCCGAGGAGACGCTGGATGTCTTCGAAGTGAAGGCCCGTGGTCGGTTCGTCGAGCACGTAGAGCGTCTTCGAGGTCGACACTTTCGAGAGCTCACGCGCGAGCTTGATGCGTTGCGCTTCGCCGCCCGAGAGCGTCGGCGAAGGCTGCCCGAGCTTCATGTAGCCGAGGCCGACGTCCGCGAGCGTCTTGAGACCGCGCACGATCTCGCGATGGAGCTCGAAGTGGGCGATCGCCTCTTCGACCGACATCGCGAGCACTTCCGCGATTTGCTTGTCCTTGTATTTTACACGCAGCGTCGCTTCGTTGAAGCGCGCGCCCTTGCAAGCATCACACGTGACGTAGACGTCGGCGAGAAAGTGCATTTCTACTTTTCGTACGCCGTCGCCACCACACGCGTCGCAGCGGCCGCCCGCGACGTTGAACGAGAACCGCCCGGCATCGTAACCGTACGCGCGCGCTTCTTTCGTCTGGGCATAAAGCGTGCGGATGTGATCGAACACCTTGGTATAGGTGACGGGGTTCGAGCGCGGCGTGCGACCGATGGGCTGCTGATCGATCGCGATGATCTTGTCGATCTTGTCGAGGCCTTCGAGCTTGTCGTGCGCGCCGACTTCGCCCTTGGACTCGTGAAGATGCCGCATCGCCGCAGGGAGGAGAATGCGCGAAACGAGCGTGGACTTGCCGGCGCCAGAGACGCCCGTCACGCAGGTGAGCGTGCCCAAAGGAAAGTCGACGTCGAGCTTCTTCAAATTGTGCTCGCGTGCTCCGCGGACCGTGATGGCCTCGCCGCTTCCCATCCGCCGCACCTTGGGCACTTCGATCTTCTTGCGGCCCGAAAGATACGCGCCGGTGGGCGAGTTTGGATTCTTCTCGAGATCGCCTGGCTTTCCTTCAGCGACGACCGCGCCGCCATGAATGCCTGCCCCGGGGCCGAAGTCGCACACCCAGTCGGCGGCGCGAATCGTGTCTTCGTCGTGCTCGACGACGATGACGGAGTTTCCGAGGTCCCGGAGGTGCAGCAGCGTTGCGAGGAGCCGCTCGTTGTCTCGTTGGTGAAGGCCGATCGAAGGCTCGTCGAGAACATAAATCACGCCCGTGAGCTCGGAGCCGATCTGCGACGCCAACCGAATGCGCTGCGTCTCGCCTCCGGAAAGCGTTCCCGCACTGCGCGCGAAGGTGAGGTACTCGAGGCCGACATCGAGCAAGAACTTCGTACGTGATTGGATCTCGCGAAGGAGCTCCGCGGCAATCTCCGCTTCGTGCGCGGAGAGCTCGAGCCCGTCGAGCCAAGCGGCGACTTCGGCGATCGACTTTTGCACGAGCGCTGGAAGCGATTCTCCCGCGACACGCACGGCGACGCTCTCGGGACGGAGGCGTTCCCCTTTGCAAGCGCCACACGGTTTTTCGGAAAGGAACTTCAGGTAGTAGTCCTTCGCCATCTCGCTCGAGGCCGCTTGAAAGCGTCGCATCATCTGATGAGCGAGGCCTTCCCACACTTCTTCGCGTCCTAATTTTCCATAAAGGATCGCATTGCGCTTCGCCTTCGGGATGTCGCGCCAGCGTTCCTTCGCAGACACCTTCACTGCGCGGAGCACGAAGTTCACTTCGTTGGCGACCCAGCCTTCGCCGCGCACCATCGCCGTCGCCCAAGGAAGAATCGCACCTTCTTCGATCGTCTTTGAGTCGTCGGGGATCAAGAGATCGGCATCCATCTCGGGCTTCGTTCCGAGACCGTTGCACGACGTGCACGCACCGACCGGCGAGTTGAAGGAGAAGCTCTGCGGCGAGAGCTCTTCGAACGAAATCTGACAGTGCACGCATGCTCGATTTCGACTGAAGAGGCGCTCGTCTTTGCCAACGACGAGCAGCGTCCCTTGCCCTTCGCGAAGCGCCGTTTCGATCGAGTCCGTGAGCCGCGCACGATCACTCTTGGAGAGCACCAAGCGATCGATGAGGAGATCGATGTCGTGCTTCGATTTTTTGTCGAGGCGTGGAATCGCTTCCGAGAGGTCGATCTTCTTGCCGTCGATGCGCGATCGATGAAAGCCCTTCGTCACGGCGTCTTCGAGGATCTCTCTGAACTCGCCTTTGCGGTTACGAACGACGGGCGCGTAGAGCTCGATACGCTCGCCCTCTCCGATCTCGGAGACGGCATCCCGAATTTGTTCGACCGTCTGCGCTCGCGCAGGGCGGCCGCAACTGGGGCAGTGCTGCACGCCGAGCCTTGCGAAGAGCACGCGCAGGTAGTCGTAGACCTCGGTGATGGTGCCGACCGTCGACCGGGGATTGCTCGACGCTGCCTTTTGCTCGATCGCGATCGTGGGCGCGAGGCCGCGAATCGAGTCGTACTTCGGCTTTTCCATCTGCCCGAGGAACTGCCGCGCAAACGAAGAGAGGCTCTCGGCGTAGCGCCGGTGCCCTTCGGCATAGATCGTGTCGAACGCGAGCGACGACTTTCCGCTGCCGGAGACGCCGGTGAAAACTACGAGCTGGTTCTTGGGAATTCGGACGGAAACGTTCTTGAGATTGTGCTCGCGCGCGCCGCGAATCTCGATGCTTTGGTCGCTCATGGTGGCTCTCGGATCCGCGGGGACATCCACTGCGCGGCCGAGCAGCCTAGCACTAGCTCTCGCGACTCTCGAACGCTCGGACTGTGAGGATTCTTTCGCCCTTGGCCTGAGCCCCGGACCTTCCGCGGTGGTGCGCTGAATGGTGCTCACGCACACTCTCCCATCAATGTGAAACTAGAGATGAAACTTACTTGGTTGCACCGAGATCGATTGCGTAGAGTGATGTTTCCAGGCCGCATACGACAGAGAGTCGTCGGGTCTTTTTTGGAGGCGCCTTTTGCGTACAACGCTTCGAAGCTGGATCGGTGTCAGCTTATTTTCATTTGCCACTGCCGCACTTGCGGCTGCGTGCGGTTCGAACGAAGAGGTCGCCGCTCCGCCCGACAGCGGTTTCGCGGATACGACGAACCCTTCGGAAACGGGGCCGATTGACTTCGATGCTGGCCCCGACGCCCCGAACTGCGTTCCCCAAGCGCTCGACTGTACGGGGCGCTGTGGGCAGATCACCGATCCCTGCTCCGGCGCGACCAAGCAATGTGGTGGATGTCTTCCGATCGCTCCGGGCGATGGCGGCGCTGCGGTTGCCCAAGCGTGCGATCTCGCGACGAATACCTGTGGAAAGCCCAAGCTCACCTGCGCAGACTTCGAAGCCGAATGCGGTCGTATCAAGACGAGCTGCGGAGCGTACGTCGACTGCCCCGTTTGCGCAGACGGTAAGGAGTGCGATCCCGACACGCACAAGTGCAAGGATTGCACGGCCGTAACTTGCCAAGACCTCGGCTACGAGTGCGGCGACGCATGGCTCGGTTGCGGCGACCCCGCAAAGGCCGGCGACCGCACGAACTGTGGTGACTGCTCGGGCATCGCCGGACGACCGCGCTGCAATACGGCGTACAACGTCTGCGAAGCCGCCTGCGTTCCGAAGTCTGCCAAGGAGATCTGCGATGCGGCGAAAGCTGCCAAAGGCGTGCAATGCGGCGCCATCAGCGATGGTTGCGGCGGCGTCGTCGACTGCAACAAGGTCGCCGGCTACGGCTGTCCCGTCGGTCAATCATGCGGCGTTCGCGGCCTCGCGAATCGTTGCGACAAGTACGAGCCGCCGGTCGAGTGCACGCTCGCAGGCCGTAACTGCAATCCAACCGACCCGAAGAAGCAGCTCGTCAGCGCGTGCACGAACGCAGCGCTCGATTGTGGTTCATGCACGGCTCCCGAAGTCTGCAACGACAACGGCGTCTGCGGCGCGCCCTGCACGCCCAAGGCCTGCGCCGACTACGGCAACCCGCAATGCGGCTCCTTCGACGACGGCTGCAAGGGTACGATCACGTGCGGTCCTTGCCCGAGCAACTCCGTCTGTAAAGAAGACACGAAGAAGTGCTGCGCGAAGAAGACGTGCGCGGTCGACTACAAAGACAAGTGCGGCACAGGCCTCGATGACGGCTGTGGCGGCAAGATGGACTGCAGCGTTTGCGACGGCTCGAAGGAAAAGTGCATCGTCGGTCAGCCCAATACGGGCACGCCGACCTCGGGAACTTCGGGATCGTGCTGCAAGAAGCTGACGTGTTCGGACTACCCGGCCGGCTCGTGCGGTCGCAATCTCACCGACGGCTGCGGCGGAACGATCAGC
>JAHFDV010000514.1 GCA_023248815.1 Myxococcales bacterium | reverse complement strand
GGTGACAAGAACGCGTACGCCCGCGCCACGCAAGATTCTCTCGAGCGCCTGATGGGCCACGACTGGCCCGGCAACGTTCGCGAGCTCCGCAACGTCGTCGCCGTCGCGCTCGCCTTTTCGAAAGAAGGCCCGCTCGACATCGCGCAGCACCTTTCCCCGCTAACGAGCACCGTCGAAGCGACGACGACGCGCGGCCGCACCTTCCAAGACGCCAAGCGCGAAGTGCTTGCGAAGTTCGAACGCGACTACTTCACGGCGCTCTACGCAGAGTGCAGCGGCAACGTCTCCGAGATCGGCCGTCGCGCCGCGATGGAACGCGCGCACGTGCGCGGGTATCTCCGTCGTCACGGCATCGGGGATCAGAGTCGCCTCTCTGACAAGATCTAGCGCGCATTCGCAAGCCCCCACTTCGTTTGAAGGGCATGCGAACGCGCCCTCGTCATCTCGCTTGTTCGGCTCTCTCAGTGTTTGTTGGCGCGACGTTCGTCGCGCGGGCCGCCTCTCTGACAAGATCTGAAGGCGAAACAGACGACGCACAGTCGCAGCCCTCGACCAAGTAGACGACGCACATTCGAGTGCGCGCACTCTTCGTCTTCAGTACGGAGTTTCGTAGGTGAGCCCGAGCAATGCGGCGCCATAAGCGCTCGGCGCTCCATGGCTATTGTGACCTTCGAACGTTGGGCCCACGAGGATCAATGTCTGCGCCTTCAGTCGTTGGCGATCATCGTCACCGATGCGGAAGACCAATGCGCCCGAACCACGGAGAAGCGCAGCTCCCGTGCTGACTCCGCCGACGGCGCCCAATAGCGCACCACCGCCGCGTGCTTCGAGGCCGAAACGGCGGCCCATGTAAATGTTAAATCCGTAATCGAGGCCCACGGATCCCGTGTACGTGGCGCCCTCGCTGATGAGGCCCAGTGTGGCCTCGGCGTTGAGCATCCATTGAAATCCAGTGTGCCGTTCGCCGAACCAAAGTGGCTTGTTCAAAGCGATGAGCCCGCCAAAGCCGTCGCTCTTCTTGGGATCGAGAATCATCGTTCCCACCATCAGTCCAACGCCGGCGCGTGATGCGGACTTGCCCTCCTCGCGCGTTTTGAGCTCCTGCGCAGTAGGCCCTTCGTCCTTCTCGTCCTTCTCGTCCTTCTCGTCCTTCTCATCTTCTTCGAGCTTTTCTTTCCGCTCTCTCTCTTCGTCCTCCTGGGTCACCCAGTCGGCGAGCGCCGTGCGCGGGAGGAGAGGTAGAAGGAGTGCAGCGAAAGCGAGGCTGGAGATTTTGGGCAAAGTGAGTTCCCCCGAGCGATGGTTGAGATGAAGCGCTTGCAAACAAGGGGCCACGCGACGGGGCCTAGTTTTCTCGCAGTTCTCGGCGCGCGCTGCGAATGCCGCGACAACGACCCGCGACAAACGGATCAGGGCTCGCTCGGAACGGTGTGCTTCGTTCCCCCGGCGAACGAAGGTTCGCCCAGACAACAGAGCCTGCAATGAATACACCTCGACCGAACGAGGCGATGGATCTCACTGCCTTCGCCCCGTCGAGGCAGGGAGATCCGCGAGCCGCTTCGTTTAGTGCGCTTCGTTCCAGTTTGGAGCGAAGTTGCTGTTTACTTCGAGCGGCACTCGCAGTTTCACGGCGTCTTCCATCACCGCTTTGATCTTCTGAGCAGCTTCCTGCGCCTTCTCCGTCGGCACCTCGAAGACGAGCTCGTCGTGCACCGTGAGCACCATGCGTGCGCCGCGGACGATGTCGGCGTTGTGGAGCTTCACCATCGCGACCTTGAGAATGTCGGCGGAGGTACCTTGGATGGGCGTATTTTTTGCGATGCGTTCCGCTTCCATGCGGAGCATGCGGTTGGCCGCGCGGAGATTCGGAAGATAGCGACGACGGCCAAAGATGGTCGTGACGGAGCCTTCCGTGCGTGCGCGTTCGAGCGTTGCGTCCATGAACGTGCGAACGCCTTGATAGCGCTCGAAATAGGCGCGAATGAACTCCTGCGCTTCGGCGCGTGAGACGTCGATCTTCTTCGCCAGGGCGATGTCTCCCATGCCGTAGAGCACTGCGAAGTTGACGGTCTTCGAGCGGCGGCGCATCTCTTGAGTGACGGCGCTCTTGTCGACGTTGAAGATGAGCGAGGCCGTGTGCGTGTGAATGTCGTCCCCACTCGTGAATGCTTTCACGAGCTCTTTGTCTTCGGCGAGGTGAGCGAGCACGCGGAGCTCGATCTGCGAGTAGTCGGCGCTGACGATCGACATGCCTTCGGGAGCGACGAATGCCGCGCGGATCTTGCGGCCGAGCTCCGTACGAATCGGGATGTTCTGCAAGTTCGGCTCGTTCGAAGCGATGCGACCCGTCGCCGCGCCGATTTGATAGAAGCGCGAGTGGATGCGTCCCGTGCTCGGCGAGATCGCGTTGGGAAGTGCTTCGATGTACGTGCCCTTGAGCTTGTCGAGCTCGCGGTATTCGAGAAGGAGGCCGGGAAGTGCGTGATCGAGAGCGAGCTCCTCGAGCACCTCGGCATCGGTCGAACGCCCTCCTTTTGCCGTCTTTTTGAGCACCGGAAGCTTCAGCTCGTCGAAGAGAATTTCTTCGAGTTGATCGCGCGAGCGGAGCAAGAACGGGCGTCCGACGAGCTCTTGCGCCCGATGCTCGAGATCCGCAATCGCGAGCGATGCGGCCTCACCGAGACCCGCGAGCACGTTGCGATCGACGAGCACGCCCGTCTCTTCCATGTCGCGAAGTACCGAGACGAGTGGCATCTCGATCTCACGAAACAGCACGAGGCCCTTGGTCGCTTCGAGCTCTTTTTCGAGCTCACGTGCCGCGACGAGGGCGTGCTCCGCGAGGGGTGCGAATCGTTTCGAGATGATTTCGATCTGCTCGGCGTCGAGCGGCGTGGCCTTCGTCTTCTTTCCCGCGACTTTGGCCGGCTCGCCCGAGGGGACGTCGATGTGGAGGGTCTTCTTGGTGATGCCCTGGACGGATGAATCGACATCGGGATCGAGCGAGAGCGCAGCGATCATCACGTCGGTCAGCGTCCCCTTGATCTCGATGCCGCGAAAGAGGGGCGCGAGCTGCTTGTAGTCGTGGAAGATCTTCTGGATCGATTCGTCTCCGAGCGCGGGGAGCAGCGTCTCTAGGAACTCGTCGAACGTGAGCTGTTGCGGAGCGAAAAGGTAGCGATGCCCGAGGGGAACATAGGCTGAAATTCCAGGCTCTACGGAGATCGACGCCCCGATGGCGGCGATGCCGTGCACGCTCGTCTCCGTCGGCATCGTCGCGAACACGAGCGATAGCGAGTGTGTAGTCTCGGCGCGCTTCACGATCGCGGCGAGCTCTTCTTTCGAAAACACCGTCGAAGTTTTCGCCGGCGGCGCGGGAGCTGCGGCGGTCGTCGGTGTCCCCGTCGAGCTCGGCGCAGATGTCGTGTCGGAAGGGCCCGAGGCGGTGCGCGGGCGACCATCGAGCACGGTGAGGAGACGCGTGAATTCCAGCTCCTCGAACAATTTTCGAAGCTCGTCGTTGTTCGCGCCCTCGTAGCGGAGGCCATCGAGATTCCAATCGAGCGGAACATCGCTCTTCAGTGTGACGAGCTGCTGACTGAGACGAGCATCGGCTTCGTTCGTCTTCAAAGCGTCTTTGAGCTTCGGGCGTGCGACCTCTTCGACGTGCTCGTAGATGCCTTCGAGCGTTCCGAACTTCGTGAGCAGATCGCAGGCAGTCTTCGGACCGACACTCGGAACACCGGGAACGTTGTCGGACGTGTCACCCGTGAGGGCGAGAAAGTCGCGGACGGAGCTCGGTTTGACGCCGAATTTTGCGAGCACCTCTTCGGGCCCATAAACTTTGTCCCGCATCGTGTCCCAAAGGACGACGTCGGAGCGCTCGTCGTCCACGAGCTGCATCATGTCCTTGTCGGCGCTCACGATGACGGTCGTCAACTTGGCCTCGCGCGCGTGATGTACGGCGGTCGCGATGAGATCGTCGGCTTCGAAGCCATCCTTTTGGAAGACGGGGATCTTGTAAGCGCGCACGATCTGCTCGCAGCGACGCATCTGACTTTGGAGCTCGGGCGGGGCAGGGGGCCGATGCGCCTTGTAACGCTCGTCGATCTTCTTTCGAAACGTCGGCGTCCGAGAATCCATCGCCACCGCGACGAGCGCAGGCTTCCGCTCGCGGAACACCTTTTCGAGCATGTTGACCGTGCCCATCACCGCGGCCGTCGCTTCCCCCGTCGATGAATTCAAAGGTGCGACAGCGTGGTAGGCGCGGAAGACGTAGCCAGAAAG
>JAHFDV010000146.1 GCA_023248815.1 Myxococcales bacterium | reverse complement strand
GACTCTTTCACGTGCACACTTCTCACTTCCAAAGTGCGTTGCTGGGGCTTCAACGCGAGAACTCAGCTCGGGACGCTGAACCTCGACGACGCGGGGACTGCGCAGGTGCCGAAGCTCAAACCTGCGATTCATATCGGCACGGGGTTCGAGCACGCTTGCGCGATTATCTCCGACAAGTCGCTCATGTGCTGGGGCCGCAACGACACCGATCAAGTCGGCGTCCACAACGACACGCAGAGCAATCCCATCCAAAAGCCGGACATCTCGGATGTGGAGCAAGTCGCGCTCGGATTTGCGCACTCCTGCGCGCGCCTCACGGACAAGACGGTTCGTTGTTGGGGAGACAACTCGCACGGACAGCTCGGCGACGGGACGGCAACGTCGCGCGCACAAAGCGGCGCGGTCGTCCTCGATGACGTCGTCGATCTCGCCGCGGGACTTCATCAGACGTGCGCCGTCCGCGGAGACGGAACCGTCTCGTGCTGGGGCCTCAACGACATCGGGCAGCTCGGCGATGGAACGAAGACGAATCGTCCCATACCCACGAAGGTCCAAGGGATCACCGAAGCCGCGCGCGTCGCGATCGGCGGAACCGAAAAAGATGGGACCGTCACGCATTCGTGCGCGGTCCTGCGCTCGGGCAAGGTCGTGTGCTGGGGGAGCAATGCCTCTGGTGAGCTCGGCAATGGCACGGTAGGCGCGCCCGAGCTCGCTCCACAGCCCGTCCTCGACGTCGACGATGCCGTCGACGTTGCCGTAGGCAAGAACACTTCGTGCGTCTCGCGCAAGGGCGGCGTCACGTGTTGGGGGATGGGCGAGAAGGGTCAGCTCGGAAACGGCGGCAGCGCGAGCTCGAGCACGCCCGTCGCTTCGCTCTTGAAGTGCCCCTGACGGCGCTGCGTTACTCGCGCAGCTTCATTCCGCGCAGCCACTACTCGAGCAGCCACTACTCGAGCAAAGTAGCCCATCCGTGCATGCCGTCGATCTTGCCGAGGACGATCTTGACGCAGACGAGAAGCGGTACGGCGAGGAGGAGTCCGCCAATTCCCCAGACCCAGCCGAACACCATGAGCGAGAGGATCAGCATGAGCGGGGAGAGCGCCATGCGCCGTCCGAGAACGATCGGCGTGAAGATCTGAGCCTCGAGCGTGTGAATCGTCAGGTAGATGAGCGCGGGGGCGACCATCTTCAGCGTCGTGTCGTAGGTGACGAGGCCCATGAGGGCCATGACCATGATTCCGATGAGGGGGCCGACGAAGGGCGCGAAGTTCAAGAGGCTAGCCATCGTTCCCCAAAGAAGCGCCTGGCTCATTTCGACGTGCATGATGAAGTGCAGACTCGTCGCGAACACCAGGCCGATCACGATGTTGATCGCGCTGATCGTGAGCACGTAACGCGAAATCTCGTGCTCGATGGATTTCAAAATGTCGATCGTCAGCCGCTTTTGGTGGCGGCTCGGTAGGAGCGCAACCGCGTGCTCCTGGAGCTTTTGCCCGTAGACCATGAAGAAGAACGTCAGCAGCACCACCGCCAGAATCGACGCAATGGCGCGGGGCGTCGTCGTGAGGTTCTTGTACGGATCGTTCACCTCCGTGCGCACGACTTGCACGGTCTTCCCGCCGTCACCGCCCGCGGCGCGCGCGATGTTCTCTGCGACCTTGTTCGCCTCTTGAACGGGCTTCGTCATGTGGCGGAGCTTCGGCGTGATCTCTTGCATCTGCTCGGGCATGTTGCACACCCACTCGCCCGCGGGAGCGGCGAGCTCCATTCCGAGCAAATACGTGGCGGTAACGCCGCCGGACATGACGAGGAGCGCGCCCACGAATCGAGGAAGGAACGCGCGCTGCAAGAGGCGAATGATTGGATTTCCAACGAGCGCGAAGAAGATCGAGAGCAACACCGGCAGCACGAGGTCTTGCGCCATTCGGAGCGTGTATCCTACAGCCAATACCGTCATGATGACTTGCGCGGCACTTGCACGGGGGCGGGGGCGTGCTTCGCGGTCGCGTGCCCTGGCCCGACGCGAGAGCGCTTCGGAAGACGGAGAGCCCGAAGAATCGACGGGACCCACCGAGAGCGGCGAGCGAGATACTGGTCCCTGCGAGACGGGACCTTGCGACCCAGCCAGCGAATCGGGACCCAACGAATCAGGACGTTTGGAAACGGGCGCATCGCCAACACCTACGGTGCCGGGAGACGACGGAGGCAGTTCATTCATTGCGATCGTGGCTCCGTGTGCGACTCATCGACGATACGTATGGCGACGACGACAGGACGCCAAGCTCTTTCGCGGTACGGGACATCGAGAGACGAAAGACGAGCCATTTTTTGTTCCCCCGGGAGACGTTCAGCGTGCAGGGGAGAGCGCTCCGCCGCCAGGCGAAGGAGTTCCTGCGCCGCTGCGCGTGCCGTTGCCGGTGGACGGCTGGTAGGTCCCCATCGACGTTCCGCCTTCGACGGCGCCGCGATTTTCCGAAGGGCAGTTCGACCCAGGCGCATTGGTCGCCAGGTTACAATCGGCGCGCGACTCGTCCCCACCCGGATAGCTCGCGGATGTCGGAGTCGCGGAGCCTTTGGGACCCACGTTTTCCTGGCACGCCGCGAGAGTCGCGAAGAGCCAAATGGCGGTGAGGAGTCGTAAAGGTTGCATGAGGATTTACTTCGTTCGAGCGAGGCGCGTGCTCAGATGTCGCCCGCGAGGGTCTCCTGGATCTTCTTGGCTTCGTCGAGATGGTGCGCGACCTTCTCACGAACGGCCTCGAGGAGCGCCTTGACCTCGCTCGATTGCGCGTTCGGAAGGAGCTTGTCCTTGATGGCGTCGAGGACCGCCTGATGCTCCTTCACTTGCGCATCGATGTACGCGCGGTCGAAGGCCTTGCCCTTCTCCTTGTTCATCTTCGTCGTGAGCTCTTTGGCATCCGCTTCGATCGAGGTCTTGAGGTCGCTCGTGGTGGACGCGTTGTTCTGCTTCTTCGCGAGCGTCGTCGTCTTGGCGTCGGCTTCGGTGTGATCTTTGGCCATCATCTGCGCGAACTTCTTGACGCTGGACACGGTCGCCTTGGATTGCGCGAGCTTCGCTTGGTCGACCTCGCCGGCGTTCGCCGTGTGAATCACGGCCAGGATTTGGTCGTCCGTCAGTGACGGCGGCGCGGGCTTCGTCTCGACGGGTGGTGTCGTGACGGCGGTCGTCGGTGCGTCGGACGTGCCGGTCGTTGCAGGAGGGGGGGCCGGCGTCACCTGCGTCGCTTCCGTCTCCTTGTGCGTTGCCGTCGTCATCGTCGCGTCTTGAGCGGGCTCGCGGTCACCACCGCACGCAACGACTGCCGATCCGATGAGGACGCCAGCGACCGAGAATGCGAAAGAGTTCGAACGAGCGGAACGGAGGACGAATCGAGGGACGTTCATGCCCCGAGGATGAGCAAGACTGATGCCGCGATCTGCCCGAGCGGCAGCCTACGGATTCCCCATGATCTAAAGCGTGAGCTCTCGTCGGCAGTCGTATCGTTGAAAAGCAAGCCGTGAAGGAAGGCCCCAGCGAGACAAAATGTCCTACCTCGAAAACGTTTCGACACGACCTCGCGATTCGCCGAAAAAGCGCGCGCAAAACGATCTTACCCGGACCCTGCGTTCCGCTACGTGACTGCAGGCATATGGACAACGGGGCCGCCGTCTGCTCACGTGACGCAAGGGGATTTCGACGGATGCGACGGCCAAGATACGCGGGGAAGGGCAAGAGAAAACAGAAGCCAGGAGGGCTGCGCGAGACCGTCGCATCCCTTCGCGTCTACATGCTCCTCGTGGCGGCGGTGACGGTCGTGAGTGCGCGCGTCGCGATCTCGCATGCGCCGACGAACGTGACCTGGATGGCGCTCGCGATCTATCAAATCGTCGTTGCCGTCGGCTACATCTTTCTGGCGCTCCTCCTGCCGCGCATCATCGCGTGGGGCCGCTTCCTCGTCATCTTCGCATTCGTGCTCTCGCTCGCGGGCGAGATCATGACGTTTGCTCTCGGCTTCGCGACGGATCACTCGTCGCCCATTTTTCTTCTCCGCCTCCCGGTCGCCATCGGCATCGCCCTCTATCTATCCATCCACGTCATTCGCCTTTCGGCCGAGTATCGCGGCGAAGTTCCTACGCCTGCCACGGCTGGCGGGGTTCTCATCGAAGAGATCGGGTCGAGGCGTCGCTTCATGGCGCTCGCTGGAACGCTGAGCGTCCTCATTCTTGGCCTCGGCGTTCTCGCGGTGACCGAGATTGTCGCGTTCTACCGCGCAGGAGGTCACCTCGCGACGGGCGTGCGAAGCCAAGAAGAAATCGAGCGCGAGCGCGCGGCCCGAGCGAGTGGCGGCATCTACGCGATCGCGCCGGCGCCCATTCCTCACGGACTTCCGCTTCTGGGTACGGATACGCGCGATTCGGAAGGGTACCCGACGCAGTACGTCGACCGTGCCGCGTTGCGCAGTCTGCTCTTTCATCGCCGCTTCGAAGACCTCGACAAAGCGATGGAGGCATTTCAGTCATGCTTCGAAGCCGATCCGAAGTGTGAGTATCTCCCGCAGGACGCTGCCGACGCCTTCGAGGTGGATCCGGTCCTCGAGCCGAGTCTCGATGCTTGGGTTCAAAAAGCTCCAGCCTCGTTCGGCGCCTACCTCGCGCGGGGTTCCTATCGCCTCGAGCTCGCGTATCGAACCCGCGGCGCAGAGGTCGGCGCGAGGACCGCGAGCTCCGATCTCGTGGCGATGCAAAAAGTCGCGCGAACTGCGCTTGCCGATCTCGAGCGTGCCGTCAGCCTCAAGCCGAAATCGGTCCCGGCGTATCGCGCACTCATCCGCCTTTCGAACCTTCTCGAAGATGCGAAGGCCCGCGGGGACAAGGCTTTCGCGAGCGCCCTCGCGGTCTGCCCGAATTGCTATCTCGTTCGCACGGCGTACGCGATGCACCTGTTCCCGCGCTGGTCGGGCGACATCGCCACTCTCCGTGCGTTCATCAAAGGTGTCACCCCGGCGAAGAATTCTCGCCTCGTGCGTCTCCGCGGCTTCGAAGACTACGATCATGCCGATACGCTCGTGTATTCCGACCCCGCCGGCGCGATTACCGCGCTCGAGAAGGCATGTGCCCTCGGACCGCAGTGGCTCTTTCACGGAAAGCGCTCCGAAGCCAAGATGCGCCTCCAGCACTACGCCGACGCTCTTACCGACCTCGACATCGCGCTCTCTGACCGTCGCCAAGAATCGGCACTTCTCTATCGTCGCGCCGAGGCGCATCTCGAGCTCGAGCATTTCAAAGAAGCGGGCGAAGATCTCCTGCTCGCAATGCGACTTTCGCCGGTCGCGTTCGACGCGAAGCGTCTCCAAGCACGCGTCGGAAATGCGCTTGCACGCCGCGCCAACGAGCTCCACCTCCACAACCAAGAAGACCAAGCGATCCAGCTCTATGACCTCCTCGCGGAGGTGATGCCCGGCCACGCGTCGATCGAGAAGGGAAGGGCGACGGTTCTTCTCTCGAAGGGCGATCCCGTGAACGTTCTTCGCGATGCGCTAGCTGCCAATCCCGATGACTTTCGCGTCCATCAACGCCTCGACTACGCGCTCTCGCGCGAAGACAAGGTCGAAGAGATTCTGGGCATGTGGACGAAGTACGTGACGCGCCATCCGGACGACGGGCGCGCCTACGTCGAACGCGAAGGCGCTTACGCGCGCTTGAACATGCCAAAAGAAGGCATGGCCGACGCGCGCCGCGCGTGTGAGCTCGGGTTCAGTGCAGGCTGCATGCGGTTTCAGAAGCTCGGCGGCGTATTCTAACCACCGGCGACAGCCTTCGAGAGGGCTCGCCGACGCTCGGCGTTGTCTGATAAGAACGAGCGATGTCGATCCCGCTCCTCACGGTGTTCATCGCGGCCCTTCTCATCTACGTGCCGCGCGCGTTCGTCCTCCACGCGCAAGTTCAAAAGGGACTCGACAACCGGACGCCTCGCCTCCAGCAAGCGGCGTTGACGGGTCTTGGCGCGCGTGCCCAAGGCGCTCACATGAATGGCTTCGAGGCGTTCGCGCCGTTCGCTGCGGGCGTGCTCGGATGCCTCGTTCACGGCGTTCACGAGGCGAGCATCGTTCCTTTTGCGCTCGGCTTCGTGGTTCTCCGTACGATTTACATCGGCCTCTATCTCGCCAACATCGCGCCGGCACGTTCGCTCGTTTGGGGTCTCGGCGTTGCCTGCTCAGCCGTGCTTCTCGTGAAGGCGTTCTTGCCCCTCGCAACTACCATCTGACTTTCTCTCTCCCGCAAAACACGCACGCACGCTATTTAGGTTCACGTGGGACTCGGAATCGACTTCGGAACGACGCGTACCGTCGTCGCATTTTCGGATCGCGGCAATTTCCCCGTCGTGAGCTTCGAGACGCACCTCGGTGACAGCGTCGAATGGTTTCCTTCGATGGTCGCCGAACGAAACGGTGAGCTCCTCTTCGGGCTCGACGCGCACGCCGTCGCGGGCGACCCGACCTATGCGCATCTTCGTTCGTTCAAGCGCCTGCTCTCCGGGAAGTCTGCATCGGCAACTTCGGAGGTCACGATTGGTTCGACGACGCTGCGAACGACCGAGGTGCTCGATCGGTTCGTCCTTGCGTTGAAGGACGCGCTTCTTTCCCGTTCGAACTTCGCGACGCACGCTTCGAAGAAAAAAACGAAGGTGTCCCTCGACGAGCTGGACGCGGTCATCGCGACGCCGGCCAATGCATTCTGCACTCAACGATTTGCGACGCTCGAGGCATTTCGACGGGCAGGGTTCATCGTTCGATCGATGCTCAACGAGCCATCGGCGGCGGGGTTCGAGTTCTCCCATCGCCACGCGCGATCGCTCTCTTCGAAGCGCGAGCACGTCATCGTTTACGATCTCGGAGGCGGCACGTTCGACGCGTCTCTCGTGCACGTCACTGGGACCCATCACGACGTCGTCGCAACGGCGGGGCTCGCATCCCTGGGTGGCGACGACTTCGACGACGCGCTCGCCGATCTCGTCGCGAAGGAAGCCTCTTTCGACCGCGCCGGACTCACGCCGCATCGTTCGCAGCGTCTCCTCGATGCCTGCCGCGACGCGAAGGAAGGGCTCAATGCAAGCTCGCGCCGCATCACGGTCGAGCTTCAAGACGTGATCGATGGCGGCACGTCCTCGACGATCGCAACGAACGAGTTCTACGACGCCGTGACTCCGCTCGTGGAGCGAACCATCGAGGCAATGCAGCCCCTCGTTCACCGCGAGGCCCTCGTCGAGGGTGCGGGCAGCGGAGAGACGGCCGAGCGAAGCGACGAAGGCGAAGAGCCCAAGGGTATCGAGCTCGAAGGCATCGCCGGCATCTATATCGTCGGCGGTGCGAGCTCCCTCCCGATCGTCGGACGCATTCTTCGCTCGCGCTACGGAAAGCGCGTGCATCGATCTCCCTATCCGCACGCTGCCGTCGCCATCGGTCTCGCGATTGCGACCGACAACGCGGGGGCCTTCGAGCTCGACGATCGCTTCTCGCGAAACTTCGGAGTTTTTCGCGAAGCGGCTTCGGGCGCGCGCGCTTCGTACGACCCGATCTTCACGCGTGAAATGCCGCTCCCACGCCCAGGAACTCCGAGTCTCGTCGTGAGTCGTCGCTACCGCGCAGCGCACGACGTCGGCCACTATCGATTTTTCGAATGTGCCGACCTCGATTCGGCGGGTGAGCCGCGCGGCGATCTCGCACCTCTTTCAGACTTGTACTTTCCGTTCGAGCCGCAGCTGCGCAATGAGCCAGCGCTCGAGAAGCGCCAAGTGCATCGCCTTCGAGGCGCAGGGCCGCTCATCGAAGAGCGCTACGCGATGGACGCGCGCGGCCTCATCGAGATCACGATCGTCGATCTCGAGACTGGCTTCGAACGCAAGAAGACGCTCGGCGCAGCTTAAGCCTCAGCTCGCTGCGCGCGGTCAGCCCTTGCAGGTGTCGATCGAAGGTTGCTTGTTGGAGCTCGTGCCGTCGCCGGAAAAGTACCAAGACCACGTCTTGCGGTAGGAATTCCAGCGCGCCATCCCCGTGTAGGTCGGGCGTGGGGCGAGGTTCGCACTCTTCGCGATTTCCAGCGCTTTCGCGAGCGGGCAGCTGAAGACGGGCGGCTGCGGACCGACGTCGATCCTGCTCTGGATGAGAGGCTTGTTCGCGAGGAAAGTCGCTTTGCCTTTCGACACCATGATGCGGAACTCGAGAACGAGCTTCTTCTCGGAAACCTCTTTGAGCTTTTCCTGAGCCGCGACGAGACTCTTCGAGACGAAGCGGTAGTCGGCGTCGCGATTGTCCTGACCGCTGAGATCCATCGTCCCGTCGGGGCGCACGCCCGTCAGATAGAGGCTCTCGAGCTCTGCGTCGCTGCTCCAATACTTCGCGATCGAGACAGCCCAGGGAACGTTGCCGATGACGTCGAAGTTTGCGAACGTGCCCTTCATGCCGGGCGCGTCGAGGTCGACCCAGCCGAAGTCTCCCCCCTTCTCGATCGACGCCGGAATCTCCGTCGGCTTGATGCCACCTTTTGGTTGGGTCCCCGGCATTCCGGGAATCGTGGGCATGTTGAAGGGAGACGTCTTGCTCGTGGTCGTTGGCTTCGCGCGCAACGTCCCGAAGATCGCGACGGCAAACCCAATTCCGACGGCAATAAACATCGGCACGAGGATGAGCGCGGGGCTGACGGTCGGCCTGACCGGGGTGACCGGACGGTGGCCTACCTGGAAGACGACTTGCGGCGGCATCGGCAATGGCATCTGTGGCGGAATGCGCGTCTGCACGTGGCAGAAGCGGCATTCGATCGTCGCACCTGGAGCGCCTTGATGAAGCGGCGCATTGCAGTTCGGGCAGGTCAGCATTCGAAGTGAAGTATATCAAAGGTGTTCTCCGAAATGCCTCCCGTCCTTCTCGCTCGCGCCCAAATGGGGCTTTCGCTCGCGTTTCACATCGTGTTCGCGGCGCTCGGCGTCGGGCTGCCACTTCTCTTGGTCGTGGCGGACCTCGCTTACAGGCGTACGAAAGAGCGCGACTACGACCTTCTCGCGCGGCGCATGGCGAAGGGGACGGCGGTGCTCTTCGCAGTGGGCGCCGTTTCTGGAACGGTGCTCTCACTTGAGCTCGGACTCCTATGGCCCGAGCTGATGCGGCGTTTCGGCGAGGTCATCGGACCGATGTTCGCGCTCGAAGGTTTTGCCTTCTTCACAGAGGCGATCTTCCTCGGCATCTATTTGTACGGACGCGATCGCGTAGCCAAGAACCTTCACCTTCTCTCTGGAGTCGTCGTCGCGGTCTCGGGCGCGTTGTCTGCCGCTTTCGTCACCGTCGTGAACGCATTCATGAACGAACCCATCGCCGTTCGTTGGGACGACGGTCGCGCGTATCTGAACGCGCCGATGGACATCCTGGGTTCGCCATCGGCGCCGACGCAGATCCTGCACGTGCTCCTCTCGTCTTACGCGACGACGCTCTTCGCGATGTGCGGCGTCCATGCGTGGCTGCTCTTGCGCGGAAAAGAGCGCGCGTTCAACGAGCGCGCGTTGAAGCTGGCTTTGCCCATGGCGTGCGTCGTCGCGTTGCTCATGCCGCTCTCGGGCGATCTCTCCGCGGGACACGTCGCACGAAATCAAACGTGGAAGCTCGGCGCGATGGAAGCGCACTACAAGACCGAAGCCTGCGCCGCGCTTCATCTCGGAGGCATTCCGGACGACGAGAAAGAAGAGGTGCGCCTCGCGCTGCATCTTCCGTGTGGCCTTTCGCTCCTCTCGTTTCATGATCCGCACGCAGAGGTAAAGGGGCTCGACCGCGTCCCGTATGATGAGCGGCCCCCCGTCGCGCGGACGCATTACGCATTTCAGGTGATGGTCGGGAGCGGTTCGCTCGTCGCGCTCATCGCAGTAGTGTCACTCGCGTTTCGGCTTCGAAAGAAGCGCTTTCCAGAGGCGCGTCGCTATCTTTGGCTGCTCGTCGCGATTGCGCCGCTTCCGGCCGTTGCGATGGAAGCGGGGTGGCTAGTGACGGAGTGGGGAAGGCAGCCGTACGTCGTTCGCGGACTCTTGACGACGCACGCTGCTGCGACGCAAGCCACGCACCTCGCTCCTAGGCTCTTCGTCTTCGGCGCGATTTATCTCTTTCTCGCGTTGACGGTCGGCGTCGTCATGCGGCGACTTTTCTTGGGCGAAGGACAAAACCACCAAGTCGACATCGACAGCAAAGCGAAGAAGTCCTCATGACGCCAGAGCTCGTCGTTCTCGGCATCATTGCTCTCGCGCTCGTGGCCTATGTCCTCGGAGGTGGGGCCGACTTCGGAGCAGGGCTATGGGATCTCCTCGCGCGCGGTCCTCGCAAGAGCGCGCAGCGCGAGCTCATCGAAAATGAAATCGGTCCTGTTTGGGAGGCGAACCACGTGTGGTTCATCTTCGTGTTCGTCGTTCTCTTTACGGGCTTTCCGAGCGCCTTCACCGTCATCACTTCGGGACTCTTCACCGTGCTGACGATCTACGCCGTCGGGCTCGTTCTCCGCGGGACTGCCTTCACGTTTCGCCACTACGACTCGCGTCGCGCGCTCAAGCGTCCTTGGGGCATCGGGTTCTCGGTCGCGAGCTTGGTCTGCCCTTTTCTTCTCGGCTTCATGGGCGCGCTCCTTCTTCGCGCTGCACCTCTCGACGAAGGTCCGATCGACGCCTTTACGATTGCGAGCGGAGCGTTCGTCGTTGCTCTCGTTGCCGCGCTAGCCGCGAGCTATCTCGCGGTTGCGGCGCGAGACCCAGAGCTCGCACGCGACTTTCGGCTGCGCACGCGAGCGGCGTTGATCGCAGCAGGTGTACTCTCGGTCGCTTCACTCGCGGCGTCGCGAGGCTCCGCTCCCCGCCTTCTCTCGAACGATCCGACGACTTGGCTCCATCCGATGATGGTCGGCATTGCGCCCATTTGTGGACTTCTCGCGCTCGCTCTTCTCTGGAAGCGCCGAGATCGCCTCGCACGCATCTTCGTCGCGCTCACCGCGACTAGCGTGGTCGTTCTCTGGGGGCTAGCGATGGGATCGCGCCTCGCCCCGCCCACGTCTGGGATTACGTCGACGATCGCGACGACGAAGGCGCACGAGGGGACACTCTGGTTTTTGATCGTCGCGTCTGCGCTCGGCGGCGTGCTGCTCGTTCCGTCCATCGCGATTCTCTTTCGCGTCTTTCACCAGAATCAGAAAGAGGCTCCAAAAGAAGGCTCCTCGTGATGATGCGCCGCCGCCGCCTAGCTCCTGCCAGAAGAGCGACGTCCTCTTCCTGAAGTACTTCAGGACCTCGGTGGCCGCGCAAGACGATGGCGCGGGACATCATGTGGGAGATCCAACCACGGGCGTTCGAGATGGGCGCGCGGCCCTTCGGAAGAGACCGTCGGAAGGTGAGCTGCCCCTCGCGAAATTGCCGGGATAACGAGCGGTTCACGATATGCTCTGCGGAATGCGTTCCTTGCGGTTTCGCTCGACCTTCTTCTTTCTTACAGCCGGCGCGATGCTCGCCACCTTTGCCTCTTGCGAGGGAGACACCATCGCAGCCCCGGGCACCATCATGGTGTCCATCACGACGGACATGCAGGCGCGGAAAGACATC
>JAHFDV010000145.1 GCA_023248815.1 Myxococcales bacterium | reverse complement strand
CGCGGGATCGACATGTGCGACCGCCACGTGCCGGAGCTCTTCGCCTTCGAGAAGATCGACCGCGCACCAATCGGCAAATGCCGGAACGACCGTACGCGCGAGCGTGCGCAGCGTGGCTTCGATATCGAGGGAGGCCGCGAGGGCGGCACTCGCCTCCGCAAGGAACGAGAGCTCCCAATGGCGTCGTCGCTGCGCCGTCATGTCGTTGAAGACGTTGACGGCGAGAGTCGCCTTCCCTTCTTCTCGGACGAGAGCCGTGCGAATACGCGACCACCTGTTCTGGCCGGTGGCGCGGTCGCGAATGCGAATGAGCGCGGGAGGTGCTTCGAGCCCGCGGAGTGCGCGACGTCCCGGCAGTTCTTCGACGGGAAACGGCTCGCCGTTTTCTCGAAAAATCTCGAGCTTCGACAGCACCTTGCTCGGCGTCGACTGCAAGAGCTGCTCTTTCGTCTCGTAGCCCCAAACTTCCGCGGCCGCTGAATTGCCGAAAACGACGTTCCCATTCACGTCTTGAACGGCGATTCCCTCCGAGACGTTCTCGAGAATCACCTCGAGGCGACGGCTGAGCTCGCGATAGCGGTCTTCACCTTCACGGAGTTTGCGCTCGGCCGCTTGCGAAGCGTTGTGAGCGGCGTGCTCTCGCTCGAGCTCGCGCGCAATCGCTTCGGCTTTTCGCTTCTCGGTGAGGTCCCGCGTCACTTTCGCAAAGCCGACGAACTCTCCTCCAGGAGCCGTCAGCGCAGTGATGACGACGTGCGCGAAGAACGTCGAGCCGTCTTTGCGGATCCGTAGGCCTTCTTCCTCGAAGCGTCCTTCCGCTTTGGCTACGCGTAATTCCATCTCGCACTTTCCTGCGCGAATGTCTTCCTCGGGATAGAACTTCGAGAAGTGCTGGCCGATGATCTCTTGGGCGGTGTAACCCTTGATGCGTTCGGCGCCCTCGTTCCACGAAGCGATTCTGCCGTCCACGTCGAGCATGAAGATCGCGTAATCCTTCACGCTCTCGACGAGGAGTCGGAAGCGCTCCTCGGACCGACGAATGTCTTCCGTGGTCTGCGAGTCTTTGGCTTCGATCATGCGGACAGTGCGGACGCGGGGGGAGGCGAATCCGAAACGTAACGCTTGTGACACCGCGGCGACACACCCAAAACGGGACGCCGCGAGGGTGGCTCAGCGCTCGAGGAACTGTCCCTCGGCGGTGCCGAGGCGTTTTCCTCGTCAAGGGCGTCTTGCGAGAGCAAGTGTCATCGGTCGCGTCAACGAACCGCTCCTAACCAGTGAAGAGGCGAAGCATTTCAGCACCCTGTGGATAACTGATATTTCGACCACTGTTCAAATCTTCACTTCTCCAATTGACGATCCTGAACACGCCTCATATGAGTTTTCGAGTGTTGGTGCTCGCGGCTTCGGCCTCGGGCTGAAAAGGGAACTCGGTGTGAATCCGAGACTGCCCCGCAGCGGTAAGCGAAAACGAAATCTACCAAAGCGCACTGACCCTTTCGGGCTCGGGAAGCGGTGGAGAAGTAGGGAAACCGGTAACCGCCGGAAAGTTCGCGAGTCCGAAGACCTGCCAGCATCCACTCACGGGAGACATCCGCGAGTGGTTCGACCTGAAGCCTCGTGGGAGGCCCGTTGGTCCGAGTGTCGCGCGAGCTCGTTCGCGCTCGGACTGCCGTGCCCGCCTTCGAATTCGAGAAAAGTCTGTCGTCCGAGTGAAACGTAACGAGGAGATTCGCGCATGAGCATGCAGAGCAACATCACGACGAATGGGGATATCGCGCAACGAAGTCTACTCCTCGATGCGGAAGCACGTGTCCATGACGCGGAGAGCACGCCCGTTCCCCCTTCTGCCTCCCCTGAATCGACGCGTGGAACGCAAACGTCGATGAAGGTGACGAAGCGTGACGGATCGGCCGCCCTCGTGGATGTCGGGAAGATCGTTCGCGCCGTCAATCGCTCGTGCACGGGTCTCACGGACGTCGACGCGATGCGCGTTGCGACGAAGACCATCAGCGGTCTCTACGACGGCGCAACGACGCGCGAGCTCGACAAACTTTCGATCCAAACCGCCGCAGGCCTCATCGCCGAAGAGCCGCAGTACGCGAAGCTCGCAGCGCGCCTTCTCGCGATCTACGTCGACAAAGAAGTCCGCAATCAGGGCATCCACGCATTCTCGCAGTCGATCGCGAACGCGCAAAAGCTCGGCCTCATCAACGCGCGCGTCGGCGACTTCGTCAACAAGAACGCGCGCAAGCTCAACGACGCGATCGTGCCGGAGCGCGATCGCGAGTTCGAGTACTTCGGTCTCCGCACCGTCTACGATCGCTACCTTCTCAAACATCCGAAGACGCGGCTCGTCGTCGAGACGCCACAGCAGTTCTTCCTGCGCATCGCCTGCGCTCTTTCGGAGACCGTGCACGAAGCGCTCGAGCTCTATGGGCTCTTCTCCCGCCTCGAGTACCTCCCCAGCTCGCCGACGATGTTCAACTCGGGGACGAAACACGAGCAGCTTTCGAGCTGCTTTCTCCTCGACTCCCCCGACGACCACCTCGAGCACATCTACCAGCGCTACACCGACGTCGCGCTTCTCTCGAAGTTCTCGGGCGGTATCGGCCTCGCCTACCACCGCGTGCGTTCGCGCGGCTCGCTGATCGAGAGCACGAACGGTCACTCCAACGGAATCGTGCCGTGGCTGAAGACGCTCGACGCGTCAGTTTCTGCCGTGAATCAAGGCGGAAAACGCAAGGTCGCGGCCTGCGTCTATCTCGAGACGTGGCACGCCGACATCGAGGAGTTCCTCGAGCTGCGCGACAACACGGGCGACGACGCGAAGCGCACACACAACCTCAACTTGGCCAATTGGGTCTCCGACCTCTTCATGAAGCGCGTCGAGGCGAACGCCGAGTGGACGCTCTTCGATCCGCGCTACGTGCCGGACCTCCCCGACCTTTATGGTGAGGAGTTCGAGCGTCGCTATGAAGAAGCCGAAAAGGCGGGGCTCGGCGCCAAGAAGGTGAACGCGCGCGATCTCTACGCACGCATGATGCGAACCCTCGCTCAGACCGGCAACGGCTGGATGACGTTCAAAGACAAGTCCAACCGCGCGTGCAACCAGACCGCCCTCCCCGGTCGCGTGGTGCACCTCTCGAATCTCTGCACCGAGATCCTCGAGGTCACGTCGAAGAAAGAGTCCGCGGTGTGCAACCTCGGCTCGATCAACCTCTCACGCCACACGATCATCGAAGAAGGCACGGAAGCTGGCCGAGTCGCTGCGGGCAAGAGGGTCCGCTTCGATTTCGCGAAGCTCGGTGTCACCGTGCGCACGGCGATTCGCGAGCTCGATCGCGTGATCGACCTCAATTTCTACCCGATTCCTTCGACGAAGGCATCGAACATGAAGTGGCGTCCCGTCGGCCTCGGCGTGATGGGGCTTCAAGACGTGTTCTTCCAGATGCACGTTCCTTTCGACTCCGAAGAAGCGCGAGCGATCTCGAAGGCCATTGCCGAAGAAATCTATTTCCACGCACTCTCGGCTTCGCTCGAGCTCGCGAAAGAGCGCGGCAAACATCCTTCGTTCGAAGAGACGCGCGCCGCTCGCGGCGAGTTGCAGTTCGACGCCTGGGGTGTGACGCCGACGGACACCGTTCGCTGGAACGCGCTCCGTGAAGCGATCAAGACGAGCGGCCTCCGCAACTCGCTACTCATCGCGATCGCACCGACCGCCACCATTGCCTCGATCGCCGGCTGCTACGAGTGCATCGAGCCGCAGGTGTCGAATCTCTTCAAGCGCGAGACGCTCTCGGGCGACTTCTTGCAGGTGAATCGCTACCTCGTGAACGACCTCAAAGACCTCGGGCTCTGGAACGACGACGTGCGCGCGCGCTTGAAGTCGGCGGAAGGATCCGTTCAACACCTCGAGGAGCTGCCCGAGCACTTTCGCTCGGTCTATCGCACCGCGTGGGAAGTTCCGATGCGCTCTCTCATCGACATGGCGGCCGATCGCGGCGCGTTCCTCGATCAGAGCCAATCGCTCAATCTCTTCATCGAGAATCCGAGCATCGGCCAGCTCTCGAGCATGTACTTCTACGCTTGGAAAAAGGGCCTGAAGACGACCTATTACCTCCGCTCCCGCCCCGCGACGAAGATCGCCAAAACGTCTGGCGATGCTCCCGCTCGTAGGCCTGCTCCCGAAGGAAACCCACATGCCGTTCACGGCTGGACGCTCCCTCCTGGCACGCCGGCGATGGCCCTCAAAGAGCCGCTCGAAGAGAAGGTGGCTGCTCCCAAGCAGACCGATGCCGACGTCATTGCCTGCTCGCTCGAGAACCCCGAAAGTTGTGAGGCTTGCCAATGAGCTCCGTCGCCCGCCCCGCCCGTCTCCTCGATCCGGGGCTTTGCCTGACGCTGCGTCCGATGGCGTACCCGCGCTTTTTCGAGATGTATCGCGATGGCATCAAGAACACGTGGACGGTCGAAGAAGTCGACTTCGCGACCGATCTGAATGACCTCGCGAAGAAGATGACGCCCGCAGAACGTCATCTCATCGAGCGGCTCGTCGCGTTCTTCGCGACGGGTGACTCGATCGTCGCGAACAACCTTGTGCTCAACCTCTACAAGCACATCAATGCGCCCGAAGCGCGCATGTATCTCTCGCGCCAGCTCTACGAAGAAGCGCTGCACGTGCAGTTCTATTTGACCCTGCTCGACACGTACATTCCGGATCCGAATGCGCGCCACGAAGCGTTCGCCGCCATCGAAAACATCCCTTCGATTCGCCAAAAGGCCGAGTTCTGCCTTCGCTGGCTCGACTCCGTGGGCGAGCTCTCGACGTTGAAGACGAAAGAAGATCGCAAGAAGTTCCTCTTGAACCTCATCTGCTTTGCAGCCTGCATCGAAGGACTCTTCTTCTTCGGCGCCTTCGCCTACGTCTATTTTCTTCGCTCGCGCGGCCTCCTTCATGGCCTCGCAGGCGGAACGAACTGGGTCTTCCGCGACGAGAGCGCTCACATGGCGTTCGCGTTCGAGGTCATCGCCACCGTCCGCAACGAAGAGCCGGAGCTCTTCGACGACGACCTCCATGAATCGGTTCGCCAGATGATCCATGAAGCGATCGAATGCGAGACGAAGTTCGCCGAGGACATCCTCGGGCAAGGCGTCGCCGGGCTCTCCGTCGTCGACGTCCGCGGCTACCTCGAGTTCTGCGCCGATCAGCGCCTCGCCACCCTCGGCCTAGAAAAGCGCTACGGGACGAAAAATCCGCTCACGTTCATGGATCTCCAAGACGTCCAAGAAGTGACGAACTTCTTCGAACGCCGCGTTTCCGCCTATCAAGTGGGCGTGACGGGCGAAGTAGCCTTCGACCACGCCTTTTAGCGAGTAATGAACACGAGCGAACGCCGAATCCGGTCGCCTACGGGGTGAGCGACGCGGATTCAGCTCGGTGCGGATACGTGTTTACTCGCTAAGCCCTTGTTTGTTCTGAATGCTGCCGCGTTCGGATTTTAGCGAGTAACGAAGGAGTGCGGACGCCGAATCCGGTCGCCGACGGGGCGATCGACGCGGATTCGGCTTGTTACGCACGCGTGTTTACTCGCTAAGCCCTTGTCTGTTTTGAGCGCTCCGCGTTCGGTTCTCGAGAGAGATCAGATAAACGCTCACTGACTAGCTCTGTTTTGGACGGCGTTCGTTCGGGGTTTCGCCATTCCACACGCGGCTTGCGCGTGTTACGAGCGATCATTATCGGTCGCGAACGAGTGCTCAGAGATGTTTCCGCGCGCAAGCCAAGCGCCGAGAAAATGACGATCGAGTCGTATGTACTACGCCTCGGTGAGGTCCGTTTCGCGGCCAAAATTGGCGCATTTCGCGGTGAACGTGCCAAGGCACAAGAGCTGGTAGTTTCCGTCGACCTCACCCTTCCACACGCGGCGCTCGCGCGGCGTGATCGGCTAAAGGAGGTCGTCGATTACGGCCCGATCATCGATGCCGTCGTCGAAGTCGGGATGGCCACGGAATATCGCCTCCTCGAGTGCTACGCGCAGGATCTCGCGAAACGGCTCTTTGCGGACACACGCGCTCAGACCATTCGAATTTCAGTGACAAAAGCCGTCGTTCCGAGCCCTCACCGCGTCGCCACGGCCGCGGTCGAGCTCGTAGCGCACCGCTCGTAACGACCCCGTCCCGATATCACCGCTCCGAAACCGGCCTCGTCGACGAAGCGAACGAGGCCAGTTTCTTCGTTTTGCGCGGCGATTATTGGGCCGGGCCCTGTTTTTTGCCCGCTCCGGCTCCGCCGGATGTGCGCTAAAGAAGGGGCGTGCAAGCGCCTCCTTCTGCCACTCCGTACAAGCCGCGCCACCACGTCCGTATCGTGAGCGCCGCCTCCCTTTTCGACGGGCACGACGCCGCCATCAACGTGATGCGCCGCCTGATGCAGGCATCCGGCGCCGAAGTCATCCATCTCGGACACAACCGCTCGGTGGCCGAGATCGTCAACTGCGCCATCCAAGAAGACGTTCAGGGCATCGCGATCACTTCGTACCAGGGCGGCCACGTCGAATACTTCAAGTACATGCTCGATCTCCTGCGAGAAGCGGGCGCAAAGATCGAAGTCTTCGGTGGTGGCGGCGGCACCATCCTTCCTTCCGAAATCGAAGAGCTCCACGCGTACGGCGTGTCGCGCATCTATTCGCCGGACGACGGTCGCGCGATGGGCCTCGTCGGGATGATCAACGACCTCCTCGAAAAATGCGACTTCGAGAAGCGCCCTCCCGAGTTCGAGCCGCTCATCGAGAAGCTCCACACGCGCGACCCGAACGTCGTCGCGGCGCTCATCACAATCGTCGAAAACTTCCCGGAGGCGGGCGACAAGCTCCGAGCGCTCCTTCGCGCGGCCTCAGAGAAAGCTGCGGCGAGCGGTAAAAAGCAGCGTGTGCCGGTCCTCGGCATCACGGGAACGGGCGGCGCCGGCAAGTCGAGCCTCGTCGACGAGCTCGTGCGCAGATTTCTCGCCGACACGAAAGACAAGACGATGGCGGTCCTCTCCGTGGACCCGTCGAAGCGCAAGTCGGGCGGCGCGCTCCTCGGCGATCGCATTCGCATGAACGCGATCAACGACTCGCGCATCTACATGCGCTCTTTGGCGACGCGCCAATCGAATCTCGCGCTCTCGAAGCACGTCGGTGAGTCGATCGAGATCTGTCGTGCAGCGGGGTACGACCTCATCATCGTCGAGACTTCTGGAATCGGTCAGTCGGACACCGAGATTACGGATCACGCAGACGTATCGCTCTATCTCATGACGGCGGAGTACGGCGCAGCGACCCAGCTCGAGAAGATCGACATGCTCGACTTCGCGGACATCATCGCGATCAACAAGTTCGACAAGCGCGGGTCTCTCGATGCCTTGCGTGACGTGCGCAAGCAGTGGCGCCGAAATCACAACGCCTTCGCGATGCCCGAAGAAGAAGTGCCCGTCTACGGCACCATCGCTTCGCAGTTCAACGATCCGGGAATGAACAACCTCTATCGCACCGTGATGGAGGTGCTCCAAAAGAAGACGGGCGCTCCCATCGCTTCGCATCTCGCGCTCACGAAGGGCATGAGCGAGAAACGTTGGATCATCCCGCCAGAGCGCACGCGCTATCTCGCGGAGATCGTCGACACGTGCGAGGGCTACGACAAGTTCGTGCGCGAGCAAGCGCTCATCGCGCGCCGCATGTATCAATTGCACGGCACGATCGAAGCGCTGCGCCAAAACATCGGAAAAAAGCGCCTCGAAATCGTCGAGCCCACGGGCCCCGGCGACGTCGTTCACGTCACGGAACGCGTGGAGGGTGAGCCGGCTTACCTCGCCGAGATCGTCGCGCTCTATCGCGATCTCGAAACGCGTCTCGATGGCGAGTGCAAAAAGCTTCTCGATGAGTGGCCTGCCACCAAACGCCGCTACGCCGCTTCCAAGTACCAGTTCCAAGTTCGCGACAAGATCATCGAGCTCGATCTCACGACCGAGTCGCTCTCCAAGATCCGCATTCCAAAGGTCTCGCTCCCCAAATACGAAGACTGGGGCGACGTGCTGACATGGCTTCTTCGCGAAGCGCCCCCGGGACAATTTCCGTTCACCGCAGGCGTCTTCCCGCTCAAGCGCGAAGGCGAAGATCCCGCACGCATGTTCGCTGGCGAAGGCGGCCCGGAGCGCACGAACAAGCGGTTCCACTACGTCTCCCGGGGTCTCCCCGCGAAGCGTCTTTCGACGGCCTTCGACTCGGTGACGCTCTACGGAGAAGACCCCGATCGTCGCCCGGACATTTACGGAAAAGTCGGCAATTCAGGCGTTTCCATTGCCAGCGTCGACGACGCCAAGAAACTCTATTCGGGCTTCGATCTCTCCGATCCATCCACCTCCGTGTCGATGACGATCAACGGTCCCGCGCCGATGCTCCTCGGCTTCTTCCTCAATGCCGCCATCGACCAGGCTTGCGAAAAGTGGATTCGTAAAGAAGACAAGGTCGCCGAGTACGAGAAGAAGGTTGCAGAGATCTTCGAGACGCGCGGAGTTCCGCAGCCGAAGTACCAGGGCGCGCTCCCCGAAGGAAATGACGGGCTCGGACTTCTTCTCCTCGGAGTCTCCGGTGACGAAGTTCTCCCGAAAGAGGTCTACGCGAAGATCCGCGCCGCAACGCTCAGCGCGGTGCGTGGCACGGTGCAAGCCGACATCCTCAAAGAGGATCAGGCGCAGAACACGTGCATCTTCTCGACGGAGTTCGCGCTTCGCCTCATGGGCGACATCCAGAGCTACTTCATCGAGCAGAAGGTCCGCAATTTCTACTCGGTTTCGATCTCCGGCTATCACATCGCAGAAGCGGGAGCGAACCCCGTCACTCAGCTCGCCTTCACGCTCTCGAATGGATTCACGTTCGTCGAGTACTACCTCTCGCGCGGGATGAAGATCGACGACTTCGCGCCGAACCTTTCGTTCTTCTTCTCGAACGGAATGGATCCCGAATACACGGTGCTGGGGCGCGTCGCGCGCCGCATTTGGGCGAAGACGATCCGTGACAAGTACGGCGGCAACGATCGCTCGCAGAAGCTGAAGTATCACATTCAAACTTCGGGGCGTTCCCTGCACGCGCAAGAGATCGCCTTCAACGACATCCGCACGACACTGCAGGCGCTCCTCGCGCTGCAAGACAACTGCAACTCGCTCCACACGAACGCGTACGACGAGGCGATCACGACGCCGACCGAAGAGAGTGTGCGCCGCGCCCTTGCGATCCAGCTCATCATCAACAAAGAGTTCGGGCTCTCGAAGAACGAGAATCCGACGCAAGGCTCCTTCATCGTCGAAGAGCTGACCGACCTCGTCGAAGCTGCAGTGCTCGCCGAGTTCCGTTCGATCTCGGAGCGCGGTGGCGTGCTCGGCGCGATGGAACGCATGTATCAGCGCTCGAAGATTCAAGACGAGTCGCTCCACTACGAGATGCTCAAGCACGACGGAACGTTGCCGATCATCGGCGTGAACACGTTCCTCGACCCAAGTGGGTCACCGACCGCGCTTCCCCCCGAGGTCATTCGCGCCTCGGAAGACGAGAAGAACTACGCGATCGACGCGCGCAACGCGTTCTGGAAGCGCAACGAGAAGACGGCATCCGTCGCGCTCGATGGCGTTCGTCATGCGGCCGTCGAAGGCGAGAACGTGTTCGCGGCCCTCATGGAGGCGTGCAAGGTGTGCACGCTAGGTCAGCTCTCGGCGGCGCTCTATCGAGTCGGTGGTCAATACCGACGCAACATGTGACGGAACGCGAGATGACCGCTTCTTCGACCTCACCTCCGGCATTCCGCAACGTCACCAGCGCCGATTGGCGCGCGCTCGTCGAAAAGGAGCTCGCGGGAGCCCCCTTCGACAAAGCGCTCGTTCAGCGCACGGCCGAAGGGCTCGCCATCGAGCCGCTCTACACCGAAGATCTCGCAGTCGCCGTCGATCGGCGCGTTCCCGCTTCGCCCTTTCTCATCTGCACGCGCCACGCAAAGGCCGACGCCGTTGCCATTCGTGAAGATCTCGAGGGCGGCGTCGAAGCGCTCTGGTTGCCCGCCAATGCACCCCTCGATTCGATTGCCTCGGCTGCGAAAGCTCGCACCGGTACCGATGCGCGTGCTCCCTATTTCGTGATCGACGTCTCGGCGCAGAAGTCGGAGGCCGAGGTCGAGCCTGCGATCGCCTACCTTCGCGCGCAACAGACGCCGGCGTTCGCGTTGGCACTCGATCCCATCGGCGAGGCAGCCCGCGGCTCCGTCTCGAAAGACAGTGTCACGAACGCGCTCGCCACCGCGGCCAAGAGCGCAGCGTCGATCGCGGCTGAATTTCCTGACGCGACGACGATGATGGTCGCGACGAGCGACTATCACGCGGCCGGTGCCGAGAGCGTTCTCGAGCTCGCGATTGCGCTCTCGACGGGCGCTCGAACACTCGAGGCCTTGCTCGATGCCGGTATTCCGGTCGATCGCGCAGCCAAAACGATCGCCGTTCAACTGGCCGCGGGACGCGACACCTTCGTCGAGCTCGCAAAGTTCCGCGCCCTCCGTGTGGTGTGGTCGAAGCTTCTCGGCGCGTATGGCGTCATGTCCTCCCCGCGCCTTCTCGTTCACGGCGTGGCTGCAACGCGAACCCTCTCTGCGCGCGACCCTTGGGTCAACATGCTCCGCACGAGCACGCAGCTCTTCGCCGCGATTCTCGGCGGTGCCGATCTCGTGACGCCACGCACGTTCGACGAGGCGCTCACGACTCAGTCGGCTCTCGGGCGTCGGGTGGCTCGCAACACGGGCCTCGTTCTCCGCGAAGAGAGCTTCCTCGGAAAAGTATCCGACCCGGCCGGGGGCTCCTACTATTTCGAAGCCGTTACGGACTCGCTGGCACGCGCTGCTTGGGCGCGCTTTCAGAAGCTCGAAGCCGAAGGCGGAATCATCGCAGCGCTCGAAAATGGTTCGATCGAGAAAGAGATCGCCGCCAGCTGGAAAGCACGCCTCGGTGATCTCAGAAAACGAAAAGTCGCCGTCCTCGGCGTCTCCGAGTTCGCCAATCTCGGAGAGACGCTTCCTGCCGCCCCTCTCCCGCAACATGCGAACGAAGTGCCGGGCCTCACGCCTCATCGTGACGCAGAGCCCTTCGAGGCGCTTCGTGACCATGCCTCCGAAATTCCCAATGGTGAGGTCGTCCTCTTGACGCTTGGCACACTCGCAGAGACGCGACCTCGCGCCGGTTTCGCTTCCACGTTCTTTTCGGCGGGCGGTTTGCGATCTCGGGAGACCGACGCAGACGAGAAGGCCGCCATCGTCTGTCTCTGCGGGACGGACGACGCCTATCGCGAGCATGGTCCCGCTCGAGCGCGCGCACTGAAGGCGCTCGGGGTTCCACGCGTTCTCGTCGCGGGGCGTCCCGGAGCGATCGAATCGGAGCTGCGCGAAGCCGGCGTCGACGGCTTCATCTTCGTCGGCTGCGACGCAACGACCATCTTGGACGAGCTCCTCGATGGCTTGAGTGAGTCCGCGCCCACGCTTCGGAGAGGTTCATGAGCCCACGTCCTGATTTTTCTAAGCTCGACTTCGACAGCGCGGAGGTCCCAGCGTTCGCATCGTCAG
>JAHFDV010000144.1:11128-11651 GCA_023248815.1 Myxococcales bacterium | reverse complement strand
TTGCTTAGTGCGGAGTATCGGAAGACGACTCTTCCGAACCAATCACTCCTTCAGGGGGCCTCCATGCGCTTCTCACCACTCTTCGCTCTCGCCACCATCACCTCGACCCTCCTCGCCATCGGCTGCGCCGCAGAAACGAGCGACGGGACGGGCGAAGACGAGGGTGCGCTCTCCCTCAAGTCGGCGTCATTCGTCTGCAAGGCGACGGCGGCGTTCGGTGAGAAAAAAGTTCCCACGCTCTCGTTCGCACTCACGGGGCTCGACGGTCACACCGACGACGACCTCCAGTGGGCCGGCGCGAGCATCGTCGACGAGGCCGACGGCGAGCTCCCGATGGTGGCCACCCCCGACGACTCGTTGCTCTCCTTCATCAACGACAACTACTCGGTGACGTTCGAGGGCAAAAACCTCCGCTTCTTCGGCGATTCGGACGACCTCCAATACACGACACTCGTGCTCTACAAGGATTCTGGATTCAAGAAGGGCTACGTTCGTGTCGAGGACGGCGGCGGCGGCAGCGGCG
>JAHFDV010000144.1:8951-11118 GCA_023248815.1 Myxococcales bacterium | reverse complement strand
ACTACTCGACCGTTTCGTGCAACGTCACGGATCTCGCCAAGGCCGTAAAAGATGCGGGAGCCGACAGCGCTTCGAAAGATGGCGGCAAGGACAGCGGTTCGAAAGACGCCGGCCCCAAAGACAGCGGCGGCAAGTAAGTTTCCGCGAGCCTCGGGCGGCGACTACTTCGGCGAGCTCTTCGCGATTGTCGCGCCCGCCCGTGCCGCAGCTTCGCGAAGCTTGTCCTTCTTGCTCTTGCGCTTCCCTTTGATTCCGCCGTGCGGATCGCGAACGACTGGAGCGTCCGTCACCGCGAATTCTGGAAGGCGTTCGTGCTCGATGTCGAGCCGATAGCGTTTCTCGATCACCCGGAAGTGCGCGTCGGTCTCCGCCGTGATGAACGAGATCGCTGCGCCCTCCTTACCGGCGCGGCCCGTCCGGCCGATGCGATGCACGTATTCTGCGGGTGATCGCGGAAGGTCGTAGTTGACGACGGCCGAGAGCGACACGATGTCGATCCCGCGCGCCGCAAGATCCGTCGCGACGAGCACGCGTGTTCTCGTATCCCCCGGCGCGGGGTCCTCTTTGAAGTAAGCGAGCGTGTCGACGCGCGTCGATTGCGCGAGATCTCCATGGAGCGGCGCGGCAAGAATGTCAGCGCGCCGAAGTTTCTCTGCGACGTGGTCTGCCGCGTGACGCGTCGCTACGAAAACGAGAACCCGTGACCACGAGTTCCCTTCGAGAAGATGACGAAGGAGCGCCGTTCGCTTGGCGACATCGATCTCGATCGCGCGTTGCGTGATCGTCGAAGGGATCATCGCGCGGCCGGAGCCATCGACCGCGTCTTCGGTAGCCTCCCCGTCTGCGCGCGCCGGTCCGACGTCGACCTGCACGGGATTCTTCAAGAGTGTGCGCTCGAGGGCGCGAATGGCCGTCGTGAACGTCGCCGAGAAGAGGAGCGTTTGCCGCGGTCCGAGAAGGTCGAGCACGCGCGACACTTCTTCTTCGAAACCGAGGGAAAGCATGCGGTCGGCTTCGTCGAGGACGAGCAGCGCGACATCCGAGAGTGAAATCGCGTTCTTCTCGACGAGATCGAGGAGACGGCCGGGCGTCGCAACGACGATGTCGGCGCCACCGCGAAGCTCCATCATCTGCGGATTGATCGAGACACCACCGACGACCACACATGATTTTACGCGTCGCGAGAGATGCCGTCCAAAGCGCTCGATCGCGTCACCGCACTGCGTGGCGAGCTCGCGCGTCGGTACGAGCACGAGAGAATGGACCGCGCCCCTCACCCTCTCGCCTTCTCGTCGCGCGATCAGCTCGAGCATGGGGAGCACGAACGCCGCCGTCTTGCCGGATCCCGTCTCCGCCGATGCGTGCACGTCGCGGCCTTCGAGGACGCTCGGAATGGCTGCATCTTGCACGGGAGTCGGCGCGAGGTATCCCGCGTCATCGACCGCGCGGAGAAGTGGCTCCGAAAGACCAAGATTTTGGAAGGTGTGCATTCAGTCCTCACCGATGACGTCACCGAAGACGCGCGTCGTCACTTTTCCGTCTTCGACGTCGATCGCCAAAAACGCAATGCCCGCTTCGGCGAGCACGACCTTCGTCTCGTTGGCAGCGCTCGGCGTTGCGAGCCACGCGCGACGAGCTTCGGAGAGCGATGGAATCACACCTGGCACGTCCGTTCCCGCGACCCCGACGACGCCCGTCCCCCCCGGCTTCATTTGAAAACCGAGCTCGCGACAGACGAGCGTCGCCGCGTTCTCTTTCTTCGCCTTTTTGCTCCCGAGGACGACGATCGCCACCATCTCGGGCCCGCGCGCGCGCACGGCGACGATTTCCTGAGCGTGCGTTCGCATCGTCTCGTCGAGCAGGTCTTTGGCGCGGTCGCTCGTGAACCGATGCGTCGCGAAACGCTCGTTGAGGGATTTTCCAATCACGCCTCCACCTTTACCGGAAAGCGCGACGCGGGCGCGCTACGATCGGACGGATGTTTGCGTTCGACAATTCGTATGCCCAGTCGCCATCGCGCTTTTTTGCCCGTGTAATGCCCGGCAAGGTACGCGCGCCGAAGATCATCAAGGTGAATCACCGCTTGGCCGACCTGCTGGGGCTCGACGCTTCGAAGCTCGAATCCGCAGAAGGCGCGCAAATTCTCGCGGGAAACGTCACCGCCGAC
>JAHFDV010000144.1:0-8941 GCA_023248815.1 Myxococcales bacterium | reverse complement strand
TACGCCGGCCATCAGTTCGGGCACTTCGTTCCGCAGCTCGGAGATGGGCGGGCCGTTTTGCTCGGTGAGGTCGTCGGCAAGGACGGCCTTCGTCGTGACATCCAACTGAAGGGTGCCGGGCGCACACCGTTTTCACGTGGAGGCGATGGCCGCGCGGCGCTCGGTCCCGTGCTTCGCGAATACATCGTCAGCGAAGCCATGGCAGCGCTCGGCATCCCGACGACCCGCGCGCTCGCGGCCGTGAGCACGGGCGAGGCCGTCGTTCGCGAGGAGGTGCTCCCGGGAGCGATCCTCACGCGCGTCGCCGCAAGTCACCTCCGAGTGGGCACCTTCGAATTCTTCGCAGCACGAGACGATCGCGAGGCGCTCGAGACGCTCACGAAGTACGCCCTCGCGCGCCACTATCCAAAGGCCGACACGAGCCGGGGTCCCGCGCTCGCGCTCCTCGTCGGTGTGATCGATGCACAAGCTGCGCTCGTCGCGCGCTGGCTCGGCGTCGGATTCGTGCACGGCGTGATGAATACCGACAACACGACCATCTCCGGAGAGACGATCGACTACGGGCCGTGCGCATTTCTCGACGACTACGATCCTCGAAAAAAATTCAGCTCGATCGACAAGCAGGGCCGTTACGCCTTCGCAATGCAACCACGCATCATGCAGTGGAATCTCACGCGGCTCGCCGAATCTCTCCTACCCTTGGTGTCGACCGACGAAGAAGAAGCGATCCGACTCGTGACCGCCGACCTCGAAGCCTACGGAGAGAAGTTCGATGCCGCTTACACGCGTGTGCTCCGGGCAAAGCTCGGCCTCGGTCTCGAAGAAGATGGAGATCGCGCGCTTGCCGACGACCTCATGGAACGCCTCGCGACCAATCACGTCGACTTCACACTCTTCTTTCGCCGCCTCGCCACTTTTGCCGAGAACGAAAACGACGAGAGCGTCGCCGCTCTCTTCGAGAATCCAGGAGCCTTCAACGATTGGGCGGAGAGCTGGCGGAAGCGCCTTGCGAAAGAATCCGTTTCACCCAGCGAGCGAGCGAAGGCGATGCGACGCGTGAATCCTGCCTTCATTCCACGCAACCATCGCGTAGAAGAGGTGATCGCCGCGGCCATTGGCAAAGAGGACTTCGGACCTTTCGAAAAGCTCGTCGAGGTCCTCGCACGCCCGTACGAGGATCAACCAGAGAACGCAGCGTTCGCAGACGCGCCCGCAGTAAAACGGAACTACGTCACGTTTTGCGGCACCTGAGCGGCGCCGACGCGTAGACGGCCTACTTCCTTCCGGGAATGTCGCTCGCTCTCGAGACGAGCGGCATGAGCAGCTTTGCGACCCGCTCCATCTCACCGACCGTACCTTGCGGGATCGAACGCGGCTCGACATCGTAGTGGCAGAGCGTTCCGAACGCGCTCCCATCCTCGCGGTAAATCGGAACGCCGCAGTAGCTGCGAACGCTCTCGCGCGCGGGATGAGCTTCGACGCGCGCGTCCGTGAGCGAATCGGTCATCGAGAACGGCGCACGCTCTCGGAGGACGATGGAGCAGTACGAAGACGCGAGGGAGAAATCGGACGGGAAGGTGTCGGTCCCGGCTTTGGCACGGTCGAAGGTCCAAAGGCTCTCGAGCTTCTCGTTCACGAGCCGCAAAATCGAGGTGAACCGATACGGCGTTGAGGTATTGAGCGCCGCGAGGAGAGAGCCGATGTCGCGTCCTTCGATGTGACGTAGAACGCGAACCTCCGTCGTCTCCACGAGATCTTCTGCATCGTTTGCGGGGACGACGCTCGCAATCGCGGCAGGAAGCATCAAGACGTCGAGTGGCTTCGTGAGAAACTTCTGAAAGCCGGCGTCGATGGCGCTTTTCCGGGCGCGAGCATCCGTGTATCCCGTGACCGCGATCGCCGGAATGTTGCGCGTGCTCGAATCGGCACGCAGCGAAGTAATGAATGCGAAGCCGTCTTCGTCAGGCAACCCGACATCCGTGAGGATGACGTCGATCGAGTGTTCGCCGAGCTTCGTCCGAGCCTCTTTCGCGCTCCCTGCGACCAGAATCTTCGCGCCTTGGTCGGTGAGGAACATCTCGAGGAGCTCTCGAGTGTCGATGTCGTCGTCTACGATGAGCACTGCGAGGTCTTTAATCGAAGCCATAAGAGGCACGAGCCTGACACGCAACGTAGCCGTTGAATAGGGCGTCGCACGACATGCGCGGCCGATGGGGGCGCCAAGGAATTTCCTTGGCACGATCCGTGTGCATCTACCCGAGATTGCTGGCGCGATACTTTGCGACGAGCTCGTCGCGCGTCGATGCGCCGAGCTTGGCAGAGGCGCGAGCGACCAAGACGCGAACCGTGGAGGGCGAGAGGCCGAGCTCGTAAGCAGCCTCCTTGTTCGTCTGCCCTATTGCAATGCACGCCATCACCTGGCGTTCGCGCGGCGTGAGAAGCGCCGTGCCCATCGAAGAGAACCCATTTGCGCGCGCGACGACGTAGCGACTTCCATCCGAGTGAAAGTCGTCGATCAAGGTCCATCGCGCTTGCACGAGCGCCTTCCAAGAAGGAAGCGCGCGGTCGATGTCGTGCCGGAGCTCGTTGCGTGCGCGCTCCATCCCGAGCACTGCGTCGTGCAGCGCCGTTCGTGCGCTCGCGGCCGAGGGCTCGACATGCTCGACCTTTCCATCACGCGTCAGCACCGCCTCGATGTCACCCGTGTCTCCAGTATACTCGGAAGGCACTGCGGACGAGCGCGCGGCGAGACGTAGGCGAAGGCGCAATGCGGATCTCACGTGGGCGGCGACGCGATTCCAACGCTCGCGCTCTACTCCTTCGAGGCGATAGAGCTTGCGAAGTGGGGCGCCGATCCAGCAACCGATCCCGATCGGGTCGAGCGCATTGATCACCATGATGTCGTGGATGCCGGCGGGGTGAAAAACCTCGAGCACTCCCGGATGCGTATCGTATCCCGGAGTCTCGCTTGCCGTCATCGCGCTGCGTGCGATCCACGAGCGCCGTACGTACTCATCGTTCGACTCGTCCATGAGCGAGGCGACTCCCGATGGGTCGATGGGCACGTCGTGAATGAGACCGCGAATCTCGAAAGGTCGCTTCGACGTGTCGTAGATATAGGCCGCGAGGCCCAGCCCATCGTCGAGCGCCGGCCGAATCGCATCGAGGACGCCTTGCATCCACCGGCCCTCGTCGGCCTCGAGGTCGTAGACGGCCTCGAGAACGCGCACGAGATCCGGCTCGGCTTTCGCAGCGCGTTTGGCGGGCATCCTCAATGTTTTCGACCAACGCTCGGAGGATCGCAAGCCTCTTTGCGGTCTATCGTCTTCTCGAGGGCGGAGCGGACGCTCGCTGCGACTGTTTCGCGACGCGTTCCTCCTCACGCTTCTTTTCGCGGTAGTTGTCCCAGTTCCCCGCATACTGGACCACCTTGCCCTCGGGCTCGAACGCGAGAATCGAGGTGACGACGCGATCGAGGAAGAAGCGATCGTGCGAGACGACGAGCACGCACCCCGGCCAGCTTTCGATGAGCTCGGCGAGAGAGCTCAGTGTTCCGATGTCGAGATCGTTCGTCGGCTCGTCGAGGAGGAGCACGTTGGCGCCGCTCTTGAGGGCCAAGGCAAGCGCCACGCGCGCGCGTTCGCCGCCCGAGAGAGCCGAAGCTTTTCTCCGCAGTGCCGCACCTTCGAAGAGAAAGAGCTCGAGATAGGCGCGCATCTCCATGACACGATCGCCGATCGTCACCTGCCCTGCCCCGGTCTTGTCCGAGTGCTCTCGCTCGGTGACGTTGTCGAGCACGGTCCAATCGTCGCGGAGGGTCGTGCGCGCCTGGTCGAAATAGGCGAACTTCGTCTGCACGCCGCGGATCACTTTGCCGGATGTCGGTGCGAGCTCACCCGTCACCATTTTCAGAAGCGTCGTCTTGCCGGCACCATTCGGACCGACAATTCCAACGCGGTCGCCTTTCACGAGTCGCAGGGTGAGGTCGTCGACGAGTCTCCGCTCCCCCATGTCGAGGCTCACTTTGTCGAGCTCGAGAATGTTCCCGCCGAGCCGCTTGGCGCCCGTCTCGAGCCCTGCGAGATCGACCTCGGGGCGAACGCGGAGCCCTTCGGCGTTCACCGCGGCCTCCGCGCGTTGAATGCGCGCCTTCTGCTTCGTCGCTCGCGCTTTCGGCCCGCGACGCAGCCATTCGATCTCCTTGCGGAGAAAGTTTTGCCTATTCGACTCGGTGCGCTCGGCTTGCGCGAAACGCTCGGCCTTTTGCTCGATGAAGTCGTCGAAGGCGCCGACGTGGTCGTTGCGCTTCGTGTACTCGATCACTTTTCCATCTTCGAGATCGAAGACGCGCGAGGCGACCTTGTCGAGCAAGTAGCGATCGTGCGTGACGAGAAGCGCGGCACCGGGGAAATCTTGGAGGAGATAGTCTTCGAGCCACGTGATCGTGTCTGCGTCGAGGTGGTTCGTCGGCTCGTCGAAGATCGCGAGATCGGGCTTGGCGATGAGGATTCGCGCGAGCGCCACGCGCCTCTTTTCGCCGCCGCTCATCGAGCCGACTGGGCGTTCGACGTCCTTCACTCCAAGGTGACCGAGGACCTCGTCGACCTCGTGATCGCGCGACCAGCCACCGAGGCGTTCCACGTCTTCTGCGAGCTCCGCCTGCTCTGCGAGAAGCGCCTCTTCGAGCTCGCCCTCTCCGATCCGTCTCGAAACCTCGTCATAGCGCTCTTTGGCGGCGTGCCATTTGGCCAGACCTTCGCGCGCGATCTCTCGCGGCGAACGAAGGGGGTCGAGCTCCGGCTCCTGCGGCAAATAGAGAATGGTCGCATCCCGTCGACGATCGATGCTGCCCGTGTCCGTCGGCTCGAGACCCGCAAGGACTTTGAGAAGCGTGGACTTACCCGTTCCGTTGGGACCGAGAAGCGCAACCTTCTCTCCCCGACGAATCGTGAACGTCGCGTCCGAGAACAATGGGCGCATCCCGAACGCCTTCGTGAGCGAGTGCGCCGTAAGAATTGGCATCGCACTCTCTAGAACGTTCGCGCGAGCTTACCAAGCGCCAAATCTGGTCGAGATCGCCTCGAATACCGATTGAAAGAGGTTCGAAATCCGCTCGTCCGAGTTTCAGCTCGTTGGTCGACGCTTCCGACTCGCACGGCCATCGAAGTAGCCGCGAATCAAGAGGCCGAGAAAAACGACGCCGAACGTCGCGAGTGCGACGCCGTTCGTCCCTCCATGGCCGTTGAGGAGGTCGTGCCGCGTGAGCCAGACGCCGCCCGCGAGAAGCGCTGTTCCGAAGAGGCCGATGAGAGTGGCTGTCAGACGGGCAATCATTGAGCCCTCGATATATCGCGCAGTTAGGGAATGTGAAAAAAGATTCGGGGCCGATGTCGAAATGGGGGTTCGGCTTCGACATCCAGATGAAGGGCCAAAGAGGCTTCCTTCAATCAACCCTTTTCCCGGAGTTTCCCATGAACAAGATCACGACCTTTCTCAGCTACGACGCCAACAAAGCCGAAGAGGCTGCTCGCTACTATCTCTCTGTGTTCGAAAACGGGACGATCACGAGCACGACACCTGGTCCCGGCGGCTCCGTTCTCGCCGTCACCTTCGAGCTCTTCGGCCAATCGTTCGTCGCAATGAACGGCGGCCCCTCGTTCTCGTTCAGTAACGGCGTTTCGCTCTTCGTCAGCTGCGAAGACCAAGCCGAGCTCGACCGCTATTGGGACAAGCTCGCGAAAGACGGCAAGGAGATTCAGTGCGGATGGATCACGGACAAGTTCGGCGTCGTCTGGCAGATCATCCCGCGCGAGCTCCCGCAGCTTCTCACGAACGGCAATGCCGTCGCCGCGATGATGAAGATGAAGAAGCTCGACATCGCCGAGCTCAAAAAAGCGCGCGACGCGTGAGCGCTTCTTCTCCGAAGCACGACGCTCTCGGTCTACGCGCGCCTCACGTCACGTCGCCGAGGCCTCACAGCAAGATTGGATTGCAGTTGTTGAACTCGAGTGACGTGTCGATGCGGAAGTTCGAGAGGACCGTCTTTCGCTCGGCCTGAAATACGTCGAGTGGATAGGTCTTCCCTTTCACGAGCCCGTTGGTCGCCGCGAACGCGTCGAGGTTGATCGTGTCCGTGAGAGGCTGGTGGAGTCCACCGAGGTCGAGCGCGAGGTGGCCATCGACGAACGCAAAGAGATCATCGTCTCCCGTGAACGTGAACACCTCGCCGCCCTTGTAAACGAACGTCGTGTGGAGCTCGAAAGTGAAGTGATAGTTGTGCGCGCGTCCTTGGTTTCCGAAGCCCTGATTGTCGATCGGGAAAAAATTCGAGTTCGAGTAGGTCGCGATTCCGTTCGGGCCCTGGACCAACGGCACCGTGAACTGGATCGGGATGTTCACACCGGGCACGTCGCGATACCACTCGTCGAAGAGCGCTTTGCCGCCGGTCGTCGCCGTGTTGGTCGCAGGACCGTAAACGGGCTTGTGATCGACACCGAGGAGCGCCGCGACGATTCCGGGATCACGACCGTCGAAATCGATCTGCCGTTCGAAGTCAGGATGAGTGTCTTGAAAGTCGCGGACGATGCCGACGAGCGCAGGAGCGCATCCCCCGTCCTCCGATTCGCCCGCTTCGACCAGTGAGACAGTCGACCTGTCGTCTTTTGAAGACCCCGTTTCTCCGGCGCCGCTTTTTCCTTCGAAATTCGACTCGCCGGCGCCGTCACTGCAGGCGAAGGCAAAGGAGGCAATCGACGCGGTGATGAGAAGTGAACACGAACGAAGCGTGGTTGACATGAGAGTTCCCTAACATCTCGACCCAAACGCGCACCCTCGTTTAAGGCTATAATTTACGGCAAATGTCGATTCTCGATGTGGTCTATCGCGCATCAGAACGGAGCGTTCCGATCTCGTCCCCGATGACGGCGGGGATCGGTACGAAGCGGTCCGATCGCCCACCTCGCGTCGTCACCTTTTGCGTCCCCAAAGACGGCGAGCTACCGTCGCCGAGTGATTCGAGGTCCATCGTTCTGCCTGCTCGGGCTTTCGCTCGGCGCTTGTCTGGCGAGCATCGATCGCGAGAAGATCGAGCAAGGCTTCTCGTCCGACGCAGGGCACGATGGACCTCCCGTCGATGCCATCGAGGAGCCGTACGTAAACGACTGCACGGGAACGGCAGTGTGCGATGGATTCGAACGCGATCAGCTCCTTGGGCCGTGGGACACGACGAGCATCGACCGCGGCGCGACTCTCGCGTTGACGACGATGATCGCACATTCGGGAACCAAGAGCCTCGTGACGACCTTTCCGAAAGAGGGCGGCGATGCGGGAGGCCCGTTCGGATATCTCTACTCCGCCAAACTCGCGAAGGTCGCCAAGACGAACTTTCGCGCGTTCATGTACACAGGGAGCGACTGCAAGACGCGGAGTCTTTCGACGATCTCGCTCTCCTTCGACTACGGTAACGCCGTGCGTCGCGAGCTCTATCTGAGCCTCAGCGACGCTGGGTTCAAATTCCTTTCGATCGAAGCGAAGCCGGGCACCGCCGACAGGTACGTGCCGATCACGGGCGGCGGAGACGTCGTCTACGATCGCTGGGTCGAAGTCGAGCTGCAGGTCGTCAGCACGCCTGCTCCAGCCCAATTGACTCTCCGCTATGATGGGAAAACGATCGCGGAGGGTGTCGTCGCACCGTTCTCGATGCCTTCCGCGCAGCCCACCGCACGTCTCGGCGGATTCGCGTCTGGAGTAGGCCCTTGCTCGCTCTACTACGACGACGCTCGCCTCACGGTAACGCCGTGACCTCCACCCCGCGTTCGGGGATTCGCCGAGAGCTCGAGCCTCGCGGTGGCTCCAATATCGCCGCCGCCGCATGGTATTCTGAATCGGTCTTGGGCGACCAAACGAACACCGCGACCGTTCCGCCGCCAGAAGGTGTGCGCGCGGCATCCATCGACGCACGCGCGGCGCGTTCCACTTCTTTCCCCTCTCGCTTCCTCGGTCGCTACGAGCTCATCGCGCATCTTGGCGCGGGCGGCATGAGCGACGTTTGGCTCGCTCGCACGCGTTCCCAAGGCAACATCGTTCGTCTGGTCGCGCTGAAGATCCTGCGCGCCGACGTGCTCACGGATCCGCGCTCCCGCGAACGCTTTCTCAAAGAGGGTGAGATCGCCGCGAGCATCCGCCACGCAAACGTCGTCGAGGTGACCGACGTCGGCGAAGAAGAAGGCGCGCTGTATCTCGTGATGACGCTCGTCGAAGGCGTGTCGCTATCCGCGATCAACCGCACACTCGACGCCCCGCTTCCGATCGGCGTCACGCTGAGCATCGTCATCGATGCACTCCACGGGCTCTCTGCCGCGCACGAGTCGTTCGATCCACAAGGAAGGCCGCGCGTCGTGGTTCATCGCGATGTGTCGCCACACAACGTTCTCGTCGGCAAAGACGGCGTCGCACGCATCACCGACTTCGGGATCGCGCGCGTCCTCACGGACAGCGACGAGGCAACGGGCACGATGGCTGGAAAGTACAGCTATTTTGCGCCCGAGCAGGCGCGACGTGGCCCGCTCGATCCCAAGACGGACATCTTCTCGATGGGCATCGTCACGTGGGAAGCGCTCACGGGGACGCGGCTCTTTCGCGGCGACGACGTCCTCGAGACGCTCGACGCCGTCACCAATCTCCCGATTCCAGACCCGAGAGGACTCGTTCCCGATCTCCCGGAGTCCGTCGCCCAAGAAGTCTTGCGCGCACTCGAACGAGACCCAGCCAAGCGACACGGTTCCGCGGTGGCGATGGCAGAAGCGCTCACCGGAGCGGCCAGCGCATCCGGGATCTCGTTGGCGCGCTCGGCAGTCGGCGAGCTCGTCGAACGAGCCGCGGGAGATCGTCTTCGCGCACTCGCGAAAGAGGCCGCAACGAGCTCCGTGTTTTCGACCGGCCC
>JAHFDV010000513.1 GCA_023248815.1 Myxococcales bacterium | reverse complement strand
AACGCCTCGGCGGCGCAAGACTCCGTCTCGAGCGTGGGCGGCTTTCGGCAGGAGCCTCCTAGGCGCAAAAGCGCCGCGCCACGCTCAGCCATGTGTGTGTAATATGCACGGAATCGTCGTCGTCGGCACGTGGGAGGTCCGCTTTCGCTCAGAAGGGGCGGCAGAGGATTCCGCTCTCTTTATCGTTGATGCCGCACGATCTCGCGCTCGGTGGTTTCCTGAGCCCCGAACCGACGGCCAAAAGCGCATCCATTGACGGCAAACGAAAGGGCGCCCGTCTCCGAGGGCGAACAAGGGATCGCAGAAATATTTTGCGCATCCGCCGCCGTCTTGGGCTTCGAGACAATTTTCGAAGAGGCAGTTCTGGTGCTGTAGGCAAGGGGTCACTCCGCCATCCGAGAGCAATACGCTTCCAACGACGTCTCCTCGGAAGGAGCTGACGGCGAGCTCGCAGCAACGCTCGCGGGCTCACTGATCGCAATTGATGTTTCCGAACGCGATGGTGGTTTCGGTTCGGTCAATGAACGGGCGAATCGCGCGAGCGCCATCGGGGCGTGCGTCAAGCGGGCGTCGGAGGCATCAGCGTCCGAGTCCCGGTCCCCCCCGCATCGTAAGGACGAGGCAATGACTTGTTGTAACGAGGACGCCATTGGCGAGTATCGCTAAACGGCGAAGTTGGTGACCGCGCCCGCGTTGCTCCTGTGATCCCACGGTCGCGGATGGGCGGCCGGAGGTTCGAATTGCAAGACCAGTGGAGTGTCGCACTGACTCTGCACAGGGCGGATGTTTCACGTGAAACATCGGGGTTGTCGTCGCGGGACGCGTGGTGGAGCCCGAGCTTTTGGACTACTGACAGCAGGAGCGCCGCCCCTACCCCTACCCCGATCCCGATCCCAACCTCAGCCTCAACCTCGACCTCGACCGCCACGCTCCCCGAATGTTTCACGTGAAACACACCTGGCGTCGAAGATCGGAGCGCTACGGCTTAGTTAGGACGTTCACCGCGTCCGTCACCGCGGCATGACGTGAGAAAGGACGAAAATCGCGCCGATGGGTGCGAGCAGAGCGGTTGCGACCACGCCAACGGCAACCGCCCCAATTGCGATTCCCTCCCGATTGGTTCGTTTGACTTCGATGCGTGAAACATTGGCGAGGAGCAGCGACGATTCGCAGGGAGCCGGCGGGAGGCACGACTGCCGAAGCGCGTCCCCCTCGCGAAGAGCGACACGCCCGTGCTCCGTTTTGAGCTCATCGCCATTGGAGGAAATGACCGTGATGCGTTCTCCGGCTTGGAGGTGAATCGCGCGCGGATTCTCACCCCGCAACGAGCGCGCGTACTCGGACGGGGTCAGCGTGAGTGTCTTCGTGCAGCCGGCCGTCATGAGGCTCACGAAGAGACACGCTCCAATCATGGTTTCGTGACGTGACCATTTCATGCGCTCCGCCATCGCAAACGAGTGTCCAGGCTCCGAGGTCATCTACCTTCATCGTCGTCCCAATGAATTAGGCCTTCTACGTCGTAGACATGGTGAACGAGCAGATACAGATGTGAATCCGTCGCACGGCGCGGCGCGAACCACTCGACACGGTCGAGGTCAGCATCGGTCGGGTCCGGGCCGCCGGGCGGTGCGAGCGGCGATGTTTCACGTGAAACACCGGTTTCTGTACGTGCGGAGACCTCGGGCGAAGGCTCAGCGTTCGCGTTGGTAATGTTTCACGTGAAACGTTCGGCCTTTAGGAAGCTCAAAAGTCGAGAAACGTCTTCGTATCGTAGCGAGGCGTGCGCGCTCAGGCGTAGTCGGGGCGACGCGGTGGGGGGGCGAATAGCCTGGACATGGAGGCCGACTTCTCGTGCCTTTAGCTGAATCGCCACCGCCGTTTCGACATCACGGACCGCTATGGGGATGACGGCCCCTTCTCCGAGGGGAGCGCTCAGTTCGCCTCGTCCTAAACTCATGAGCCCTTGCCGTAGCGCGGTTGTCGTCGCCTCGAGGAGCTGGCGGAGCGCGTCTCCCGCAAGCGCCTCTTCGAACGCGGCCCGCGTTGCGAGCGCAAGCACGGGGCTCATTCCCGTCGAAAATACGAAGCTTCGCGCGCGGTTCCAAAGCCACTCGATGAGGAGCGCCGACCCTGCGACGAACGCGCCGCCTCCCCCCAGCGCTTTCCCAAATGTTCCGACGACCGCATCCGCGCGCACCCCAGCGGCTGCGAGCTCGCCGCGCCCCTGGGGTCCGCGCGCTCCAAAGGCGTGGGCTTCATCCACCAAAAGTCCGGCATCGCATTCGTCGGCTAGGACGCGAAGGCTCGCGAGATCGGGGCGATCGGCGTCCATTCCGAAATACGATTCGGTGACGATCCAACGGCGTCCCCGTCCCGTCGCACGATGCGCCAACAGCGTCTCGCGCGCGGCGAGAACACAAAGGTGCGGTGCCACGTGAATCGCCGCGCCACTCAGGCGACAGCCGTCGATGATCGACGCGTGGTTCAGCGCATCGCTCACGATGAGATCGCCCTTCTCGGCAAGCGCAGAGATCACTCCAACGTTCGCGGCGTACCCCGAGGCGAAGACGAGCGCCGACCCCGTACCCAGCCACTCCGCGACGCGCGATTCGAGTGCACGAACCTCCGGCGAGTCTCCGCGCACGAGACGCGACGCGCGCGCGCTACCCGTCGCCGTCACCGCTCTCCGTCGGGCCCCGATGCCCAAGTAGTCATTCGAAGCAAAGTCGAGGAGGCCCTCCTTCGCGGGATCGGGTGCGCGGTGAAGACCTAGATTGGCGAGCGCACGGAGCCTCGCTTCGAGGTCGTGCTCGAAACTCACGGGGGCGGCTCGTTACGGAGAAGCAGGGCTCGGCTCGACGGCGTTTTCGTCGAGGGCGGCATCGATTCGGAAAAGGACACGGCGGAGAAGGTCGCGGGTCTGGCGCTCGAGCTGAAGGCGCTTTTCGCGCTCTTCCTCGGCGTCGTGCGCGAAGGCCATCGCCGCAAGAAGAATGGCTTGCGGCGCGAGGCCCTTGCCGGGAGGAGTGAGCTCCGACGCCTTCTGCTCGACGTTCGCGGCGAGACGTTGAAGCTCATCTTCGTCCGAGCTGCTCGTGACCCGATAGCTCTGGCCGGCAACCTTCAACTGGACGGTGCGACGTTGCTCCATGACCCGACGCTAGCACTCAATGAAACGATGGACCAGCAGTGAGTGTATTCTGCACGTATCAAGAGCCCAAGAATTGGCGTGGAGGGTAGGGGTCGAGAGGCAAATCGACGGTTTGATGAGCCGGCAGCACTTTGGAGCTAGTTTTATCGGGGTTGCAGAAACGCCCTACTCCGCCAGAAGCCCTCCTCAGCCGAGATCGAAGTCGTTACGCGAGAAGAGCGACGAGAACGGCACCTTTGCATCCAGGAAGGCGGCCGCGGCTCCTTCGTCGCGGTCGACGATGGCGACCACGCGTTCGACTTCGTAGCCCGCCGCCCGCAGCTCCGCGATGGCGCGCAGCGAAGAGCCGCCCGACGTGACGACATCTTCGAGGAGGGCGACCTTCGATCCTTGCGGAAGATGCGAGCCACCTTCGATGAGTTTTTTCGTCCCGTGGTCCTTTGCGGACTTGCGAACATAGAGCGCGTCGAGCGGCGATCGCCCCGTCGCGCGGTCAGCCCGAGCTGCGCTGTCTCCCGGAGTTGCGCTGTCTCCCGGAGCTGCGCTGTCTCCCAAAGAAGCGCTCGCAAACGCAACACTACTGGCGAGAGGACAGCCGCCGAGCTCTACCCCCGCGACGGCAACGATCGGCGCTCCTGCGAGTCGTGCGAAGATCGCACGACCTGCGAGCCGATGGCCTTCCGCGAGAAGGAGCACGCGTTTGCAATCGATAAAAAAGTCGCTCGTCTTGCCAGACGCGAGCGTGAAAGTTCCACGGACGTGCGCGCGCTCACGCAGGAGCTCGAGAAGACGCGCTTCGTCTTCTGTTCGCGGCATCAGCCAGCGCGTTTTTTGAGGACGGCTTTCGCCTTCTTCTTCAGCGGCGTCATCACGGGCGGCGGCGCTTCTTTCTTGGCGGGAGCGGGCGCGGCTTTCGGCGCTTCGATTCTCGCAGACGGTGCCTTGGCGGCCGGAGTCGATTTCGCGGGAGCGGCGACGGCGCGAGCTTGCGGACGTTCGACCGTTCGTTCGGCTGCACGTGCGCGGCTCGGCGTTGCTTTCGCGCTGGGCTCGGTGGTCGTCACGCGACCGCGGACGAGCGCGCCGTTTTGGATGCCGATGCGTGGGGCGACGAGATCGCCTTCGACGCGTGCTCCGGCTTCGAGGACGATGGC
>JAHFDV010000512.1 GCA_023248815.1 Myxococcales bacterium | reverse complement strand
CGGCGATGGTCGCTTCATGTTGCTTCGTTCGCTGAGTGCTGAAAAAGAGCTCGCCGGATCCGTTCTTCACGAAGCGAAAACGGACCGCAGCGTCGATCGAAAAGAGCTGGCGGTTCTCTTGACGAAAGTCGGCATGCGCCTCCTCGGGAGCCGTTCCTCTCTCGCGGGTGAGCGCGTGGCGATGATGGTCGAACCCGGCGTGTCCTTCGTTGCATCGATTCTCGCGATCGCGCACGCAGGAGGATGCGGTCTCGTGCTCTCGCCGCTCCATCCCGCCGCCGAGTCGCGCTTCTTTTGCGACGACGCCGAAGTGCAGACGATTCTCGCTTCGCGGAGCCTTCTCGAAAAGCTCGGCGACGCGGGCGTTGGGCGCGAGGTACTCGTCGTCGAAGACGTTCTCGATCACGCAGGGCCAACCCCCAATGAAGTCGCGTTTCCCTCCGTCACGGACGACGCCCCTGCCCTTCAGCTCTATACGAGTGGCACGACGGGCAAACCGAAAGGCGCAGTGCTCACGCATCGCAATCTCGAGACGCAGGCGGCGCTCTTGCGGGAAGCCTGGCAGGTCACGCCGCAAGACACGTTGCTTCACGCGCTCCCGCTTCACCACATGCACGGGCTCGTGATCGCGCTCTTCTCGGCCTTCGCCGCCGGCGCGAGCATTCGCTTTCTCCCGAAGTTCGATGCGATCGCGATCTGGGAAGGAATGGCGGACGCGACGGTGTTCATGGCCGTCCCGACGATGTACGCGCGCCTCTTCGATGCGTTTGATCGCGCAGACGAAGCGACTCAAGCGCGTTGGGCGGCGAACGCAAAATCACTTCGGCTCGCGACGAGCGGAAGCGCCGCGCTGCCGGTCACGCTCGCCGAACGTTGGGCGACGCTCACCGGCGTGATTCCGCTCGAGCGATTCGGAATGACGGAGATCGGTGTCGGCATGAGCAATCCTTTGGAAACGAAGCGCGTGGCAGGCAGCGTTGGATTTCCGCTTCCAACGGTCGAAACCGAAGTGCTCGACGACGAGCGGAGGCCGGCGAGTTCCGGCGAGCTTTGGATCCGCGGGCCTTCGGTATTCACGGGCTACTGGAAACGCGTCGACGCCACGCGCGAAGCGTTTCGCGAAGACCCGCACGGCGGTGCACCGTGGTTTCGTACGGGGGATACGGTGAGCGTGGACGACGAAGGACGTTTTCGAATCGTCGGTCGCACGAGCATCGACATCCTGAAGAGCGGTGGCTACAAGCTCTCGGCGCTCGAGATCGAGGAGGTCTTGCGAACGCACCCGTCGATCGGTGACGCCGCCGTCGTCGGACTTCCGGATGAAGCCTGGGGTGAGCGCGTCGTCGCGGCGGTCACGCTGCGAGACTCGATTTCGAACGCCGAAAAAGAAAAAGCTCTCGAGGCGTGCGCCACGGAGAGCCTTCGAACTTGGGGCAAGGAATTACTTGCACCCTACAAGCTTCCGAAAGAGGTCGTCGTTCTCGACGAGCTCCCGCGAAATGCGATGGGCAAAGTCGTCAAGCCTGCGCTCAAGGAGCTGCTTCTCGCGCGCAAGCCGCGAAGCGCCACCTAGACCGCACCTTCAAAAATCATTCGGCGTCGGCGATGGCACCGACCTCGCGATAGGTGTGGAGCATCTCGAGCGCCAACATCCGCGCACGCTCCTCACTCTCGGCGAGCGTGATGTCTTCACGCAAGGGAACCCACGCGCGCGCTTCGGGCGCCGACGACCAGCGTGAAACGATCACCTGAAACCGCCCGTCTGCGTGCTTCAGCAGCTCTGCGCGCACGTCGGGATTGGTCGCCTGGAGTTCCTCGAAAATGGCGTTCATGGGCGAAATACTCCCACTAACCTCTGCCACCCGCCAAGAAATGTGGACCCGGAGGCGACAATCCATCGCCCGCTTCCATACATGCGGATGACGCGTCTCGTCAGACCGAGTCCGCGCAGCGAGAAGCCGCGAAGATCAAATCCAGACCCGGCGAACCCAGCGTTCGCCAAAAAATTAGTGCCGGGAGATTCCTCGCTGCCGCTTTGTCAGATTCCGACTGGGTGCCAGATTGACTTGACCTCCAAGAAACGCTCAATCCATCCGAGGCCTTGCGCGCTTCGCTCGTCGGTCCACGCGAATTCGGCGGCGGCGTGTGTCTTCACGCGCTTCACGTTGTCGGCGCCGGCTTTTTCGAGCTCGGTGCGGATTTCGGCGCTCTCGGCCCATGCGTCGATGCCGACGACTTCGCGGTGCTTGCTGATGACCGGGGCGAGCTCTTGGACGTGGCCCGTGAGGATGTTGAGGACGCCGCCCGGCATGTCGCTCGCGGCGACGCATTCGGCGAAGAGAACGGCCGTGCGTGGATCGAGCTCCGTCGCGAGCGCGATGACCGTGTTGCCGCCCGTGATGACGGGCAGCACCGTGCTGACGAGGCCGAGGAGCGAGGGCTTCTCCGGGGCGATGACTCCGACGACGCCCATCGACTCGGGAACGCTGAAGCCGAAGTGCGGCCCCGAAACGGGGTTCGACGACGCGACGAGTGATTGGAACTTGTCGGCAAAGCCCGCATAGAAGACCGCGCGATCGACCGCCGCATTCACCTCGGCGACGGGATTCGACGAGAGACCCGAACGTTCGAGCGAGATGGCAAGCTCTTCGCTGCGCGACTCGAGCACTTCGGCGAGACGGTAGAGAATCTGTCCGCGATTGAACGCTGTGCGATCGGCCCAACCCGCCCACGCGTTCTTTGCGATGGTGACGGCGTCGCGAATGTCTTTGCGCGAGCCGCGCGGGAAATTGACGGCGCTCGGATCGGCTCCGCCCTTCCCTTTGACTTGGAAATAACGGCCCGACTCGGAGCGCACGAACGCTCCGCCAACGAACATCTTGTAGGCCTTGTTCACCGTGACGCGTCCCTCGGTAGGAACGAGCTTCGAGAGTGAGTGCTCCGTCTGCGTATCGATTTTTTTGTCGCTCATGAAATCGTTTCTCCGTCGAACCCGACGCATCGGAGATGCGTCCAATTAACACTGCGCTTGGACCTCGGTCGGCGCCCAACCGCGCGGAGCTCGCGTCGCTCACACTCGTGGCGACCGAGCTCGGCCTTATCCTTCGACGTCCAAGTAAGCAGCGAGGCCTTGGCGCCCGCCTTCGCGACCGAAGCCGCTCTCTTTGTAGCCACCGAAGGGTGACGAAGGATCGAACTTGTTGAACGTGTTGCCCCAGATGACGCCGGCCTTGAGGCGCTGCGACATCCAGAAGATCTTGGCGCCCTTGTCCGTCCAGATACCGGCGGAAAGCCCGTACATCGTGTTGTTCGCTTTTTCGAGCGCTTCGTCGGGCGTGCGGAACGTGAGCACCGAGAGAACGGGGCCGAAGATCTCTTCGCGTGCGATGCGGCTCGCTTGGCTGACGTTCGTGAAGAACGTGGGCGGAAACCAGAAACCCTTTGCGGGAAGGGGGCAGCTCGACGAGTAGCGCTCGGCCCCCTCTTTCGTTCCGGCTGCGACGAGCTCGCGAATTTTTTCGAGCTGCATCTTGGAGTTGATGGCACCGACATCGGTGTTCTTGTCGAGCGGATCACCGACGCGCAAGGTCGCGAGGCGATCACGGAGCTTGCGAATCACGATGTCGTGGACGCTCTCTTCGACCAGGAGGCGCGAACCGGCGCAGCAGACATGCCCCTGGTTGAAGTAGATGCCGTTGATGATGCCCTCGACCGCTTGATCGATCGGCGCGTCGGCAAAAACGATGTTCGCGGCTTTGCCGCCCAGCTCGAGCGTGAGTCGCTTGTTGGTCCCGGAAATGGCGGCTTGAATGCGCTTGCCGACCGCCGTGCTGCCCGTAAAGGCGACCTTGTTGACGTCGGGGTGGTCCACGATCGCCGCGCCCGTGGCGCCGGCGCCCGTGACGATGTTCACGACGCCGGGAGGAAGCTCGGCTTCTTCGATGATCTTCGCGAGAAGGAGCGCCGTGAGCGGTGTCGTCTCGGCAGGCTTCAACACGACGGTGTTTCCGCAAGCCAATGCCGGAGCGATCTTCCAGGCGGCCATCAAGAGCGGGAAGTTCCAGGGAATGACCTGACCCGCGACGCCGAGCGGCGCGACCTTACGACCGTGGAACGCGTAGTCGAGCTTGTCGGCCCAGCCCGCGTAATAGAAGAAGTGCGCTGCAGCGAGCGGGAGGTCGACGTCGCGCGATTCTTTGATCGCCTTGCCGCCATCCATCGATTCGACGATTGCGAGCTCACGCGCTTTTTCTTGAAGGGCGCGCGCGATGCGGAAGATGTACTTTGCACGCTCTTTGCCCGGAAGCTT
>JAHFDV010000511.1 GCA_023248815.1 Myxococcales bacterium | reverse complement strand
CGACTGGGAATACGTCGCTCACTTCTCTCTGCACGATTGTCGAAGCCAAGACGGTCGTCTCTTTCTGCAAAGACTGCGGACACCTCCAGTCACCCGCCCTCCCCGACCTCGGCTCGTTCTACGGCGAGGCCTATCGCATCTTGCTGGCGAGCGAAGAAGAGGACCAGCTCGTCACCACGAAGAACGGCCGGCCGATCTTTCGCAGCGAGGCCCAGACCGAGACCCTCATTCAGCTCGTCGATCCCGAGCTCGGTGCGCGCGTGCTCGACTTCGGATGCGCCAAAGCGGCGACGATGCGTCATCTCGCCGTCGAGCGCCCCGACATCGCCGTCTATCTCTTCGACGTCAGCGACATGTACCGCGGATACTGGGACACGTTCGTCGCGGCGGCGCGTACGGCAGTGCACGAGCTTCCGAAGTCGTTCAAAGACTTCGATGTCGTGACATCGTTTTATTCTCTCGAGCACATCGTCGATGCGCGCGGTGCGGTCCAAACGATGGTTTCGCGTCTACGTGATGGCGGCAAGCTCTGCGTCATCGTCCCCAACGCCCTCTCCAACGTCGCCGACTTCATCGTCGTCGACCACGTTCATCACTTCACCCCATCGTCGCTACGCCGCTTGGCCGAAAGTGCGGGCCTCACGGTGCGCACGCTCGACACCGTGGCGCACGACGGCGCGATCGTGATGGTCGCAGAAAAGCGTTCGAGCATCGCTCCGCGTCGCGACCCTTCGCCGGAAACCTTCGAAGAATTGGCGACGCTTCGCAATACCGTTTCGGAGATCGCCTCCTACTGGGCGACGTTCGCGGATCGCGTGCGCGAGTTCGAAGCGAACAACCCCGGCCCCGCGGCGATTTATGGCTCCGGCTTCTACGGCTCTTTCATTCGCGCCTGCCTCGCCAATCCAGAACGTGTCACCTGCTATCTCGATCGCAATCCGCACCGCCAGGGGCAGACGCTGTTCGAACGCCCCGTCTTCTCGCCAGAAAAGATGCCCCAAGGAGTGGCAACGCTCTACGTCGGCTTGAATCCCTCGATCGCGCGCACGGCGATTGCGGAGACGGAGAGCGTCGCTTCACGCCGACTCACGGCCTTCTACCCGTGACCTTCTACCCCAGAAAAACCGCTGTTCGAACCGCATTCTACCTCTAGCCCGCCGACCCTCCGATGCTCACTCTCAAGGTCACCAAGCTGCGACCCTTCACCGACGGCGACATCGACGTGCTCTCGGCATTGCGAAACGATCTCGCAACGCAGACGACGCTCCTGGCGTTGCCGCGGCCCAGTGGTGTCGACCGCGTGCGCGCATGGGCCACGCAGAGCAAGGAAGATCACCTCTTCTTCGTCGTGGCGGACGCGAAGACCAATGCTTCGCTCGGTTTCGTTCAGCTCGCTCATCTCGACTTGCTCCATGGCACGGCCGATCTCGGCATTGCTCTCCACGACTCGGCACGCGGCAAAGGTCATGGTCGTTCGGCAATCGCGCTCGTCGAGCGTTTCGGTCGCGACACGTTTCGCATTCGGAAGATCTCGCTGACCGTCCTCGCGACGAACGAGGCGGCTATCGGGCTCTATCGCGATTCTGGATACGAGACCGTCGGCACGCGCCGCGCTCACTTCTACAGCGCGGGGCGCTATCACGACGTGCTCCTCATGGAAAAGCAGCTCCCCGTCGCGGAGGTCGCATGAGGGTCGTCATCTCGCAACCGATGCTGTTTCCGTGGGTCGGAATGCTCGAGCAAATTCGTCTCGCCGACGTGTTCATTCACTACGACGACGTGCAGTTCTCGAAAGGGAGCTTCACGAACCGCGTGCAACTGAAGACCGCGCAGGGGATGCGCTGGCTCACGATTCCTCTCGGCAACTTGAGCCTGGGAATGAGTATCGCCGACATCTTGGTCGACGACCGCAAAGACTGGCGCTCTTCGCATCGCAGCCTCCTCGCACAGACGTTCGAAAAGACGCCGTACGCGGCCGACGCCCTCGCCCTCGCCAACGCCGTCTATGACACGCAGAGCGATCGACTCGTCGATCTTCTTCATGTCGGATTCGACGCGCTCGCGAGCTACTTCGACATTCGCCCGAAACGCGTGCTGCGGTCTTCCGAGATGGGCGTCAGCGGCAAGTCCAGTGCGCGCGTGCTTGCGTGCGTCAAAGAGGTCGGCGGTGACGTCTACGTGACGGGCCACGGTGCCAGCAACTATCTCGACCACGAGCTCTTCGGACGAGAGGGTGTATCTGTAGAGTACATGAATTACCAGAAGCGTCCGTATGCGCAAAAGCACGGAAGCTTCACGCCGTTCGTCTCGGCGCTCGATCTCGTCGCCAACCTCGGGCGAGCCGGGCGTGACCACATCTGTTCGGGGACCGTCTCTTGGAAGGAGTTCATTGCATCATGAGCGAAGTAGCCAAATTTTTTCGCGAAGTCGGAGAGAACATCGAGAAGCTCAAGGGAGCCGACGAGCTCCGTGAGAAGTCGAAACAGTGGGTCCGCGATGTCGGCCCCTACAAGTACCCTTACAACTTCACGTGGATGGGTCGTCCCATCATCCAGCTGCCGCAAGACATCATGGCGATGCAGGAGGTCATCTTCAAAGTGAAGCCGGAGCTCATCATCGAGACCGGCGTTGCGCACGGCGGCTCGCTCATCTTCTACGCGTCGATGCTCGAGCTCCTCGGAAAAGGTCGCGTCCTCGGAATCGACATCGACATTCGCGCGCACAATCGCGCTGAGATCGAAGACCATCCGATGTCGAAGCGAATCGACCTGATTCAAGGCTCATCGATCGACAAGGGCATCGTCCATGATGTGCATCAAGCCGCGAAGGGCAAAGGCCCGGTCCTCCTCGTGCTCGACTCGAACCACACGCACGAGCACGTTCTCGAAGAACTCCGCGCGTACGGGCCGCTCGTCACCAAAGACAGCTACGCCGTCGTGTTCGACACCGCGATTGAAGAGCTTCCGAAAGAGGCGATCGTCGATCGGCCTTGGGGACCTGGGAACAGCCCGATGACGGCGGTTCACGCTTACTTGAAGGAGTGCGATCGCTTCGACATCGACACTGCGATCGACGCCAAGCTTCTCATCAGCGTCGCGCCGCAGGGCTACTTGAGATGCGTCAAGTGAGCGCCCCACGGATTCCCGTCGCGGGTCCGTGGATCACCGAGCGCGAGACGAACTATGTCGCCGATGCCGCGGCGAACGCTTGGGGGGCACGAGCCAACGAGTTTCACGAGCGATTCGAGCGCGCTTTTCGCGAACGGGTCGGCAGCGAATTCGCGGTCGCGCTCCCGTCATGCACCTCGGCCATTCACCTGGCGCTCCTTGCGCTCGGCATTGGACCCGGCGACGAAGTCATCGTCCCCGATCTCACGTGGATCGCGACCGCGGCTCCCATTCAGTATGTGGGAGCGACGCCGATCTTCGCCGCGGTCGATCCTGAAACGTGGTGCATCGACACCGAGTCCGTCGAAGCGAACCTTTCGCCGCGCACGAAGGCGATCATACCCGTAGACCTCTATGGACAGATGCCGTTTTACGGTGAGCTCGTCGCCGTCGCGAAAAAGCATGGACTCGCGGTGATCGAAGACGCGGCCGAGGCGCTTGGCTCCGAGCTCTATGGACACATGGCCGGAACCTTCGGCGACATCGGAGTCTTCAGTTTTCACGGCTCGAAGACGATGACGACGGGCGAAGGCGGCATGCTCGTCACGAATTGCCGCAAGATCTACGAGCGCGTGCTCGTGCTGCGCGATCACGGGCGGCAACCGGGAAACGTGCAGTTCTTCAACGACGTCGTCGCGCACAAATACAAGATGAGCTCGATGCAGGCGGCGATGGGCCTTGGACAAATCGAACGGCTCGCGGAGCTCGTCGACAAGAAGCGCGAGATCTTCGCGGCCTACAAAGAAGAGCTTGGCGGCATCGAAGGACTGCAGCTCAATCAGGAGCGTGAAGGGCTGAAGTCCAGCTACTGGATGAGCACCGTCCTCTTCGATTCACGCCTTGGAATCTCGAAAGAGCAGGCCGCGGCATTTCTCTCGGAGCGCGGCATCGACACCCGCCCCTTCTTTCATCCGCTGAGCGCGCTTCCCGCGTATGCGTCGGCGCCTGCTGCGAAGGCTGCGTTGCGTCATCGTGAACAGGTTTCGTTCAGCGCGCGCGGGCTCAATCTGCCGTCGGGATTGCAACTCACACGCAGCGACATTGCGCGTGTCGGTGAAGCGGTCCGTGCGCTCGTTCGACGGTGAGTACGCCGCAAAAGGCTTCTTGCACTGCGCTCCTCAGCGCGGTCTCATGCCCGTACATGA
>JAHFDV010000510.1 GCA_023248815.1 Myxococcales bacterium | reverse complement strand
AATCGTCGCCCTCTCGAGCACTCTCGTTCTCTTCACCCTCTGGGCATGTGGAGACGCCGATCAAAATTCTTCGAACGGAGACGGCAACGACGCCGGCGCCTCACGAGACGGTACGTCGTTGGGAGACGGCGCCACGAGCGGCGACGGCAACGTCTCCAACGAGTCCGGCTCGAGCGCTGGTGAAGCAGGTGGAATTACATGCGACACGGGTCCCGTTGCCAAAGGCGATCGCGTCGTCGTCATCCGCAATCAGTGCAAGCAGACCGTGAAGGTCGGCGTGAACGGCGGCTATGTCGAAGACTGCGTGAACGGCGCATGCCCCAGCGGTACGAGCTGCAGCGATTCGCGAAAACCCGCCGGCTGCTTCTGGGATTTTCCGACACCGAAGTGTGGAACGCCCGTTCTCCAGCCCGGCGGTGAAGCGACGTACATTCTCTCGGCAGCTCCACGCGCGGTCGGACCTGCGGGTAGCCAAGTCACCGTGAAATGGAGCGGCAATCTCTTCGCGGAAACCGACTGCGATAACGCCGGTGCAAATTGCAAAACGGCGCAATGCGCAAAGTCGGTCGACGGCAAGACCATCGTCGGCTCGTGCAAGAGCGGTACGGGTCCACAAGGCCCGACGACACTCGCCGAATTCACGTTCGTGCCGGTGGGTCCCGACTTCTACGACGTGTCGTCGATCAACGGCGTGAACGTTCCCGTTTCGATGGGCGCGATCAATGGATCGGTCCGCGCCGGCGATCCTTACTTTTGCCAGACGGGAGGCAGCACCACGGCGTCTTCGACGGGCCTCCCGGCGTGCTCCTGGAACTTCGACCCGAACATCACGACCAAAGACGGAACGACGGATCGCTCGAACATCCTTCGCGCGGTCACGCCCGGCGGCGCGAAGTGCACGACCGATGCGCAGTGCGGCGGAGCCGAAAAATGCGGCATCGCCGTCACGTTCGGAACGACGATCGCCACGCAGAGCTGCGGCACTTCCCTCGGCTGGTGGACGGGCAACGAGCTCTGCGTCTACACGGACAACGCCTTCGGTGCGCCACTCGAATGCACGGGCGCCGTCGCTGGCCAAGGCAAGCGCGCCGATCTTTTCGGCTGCGACGGCGCGAATCCGAACTCTTGCTACAGCAACACCACCGCAAACGCGACGTGCTGCGGTTGCCCCGACTGGACGATCGGCGGACAGAAGCTCCCCGTCGCCGGCGGCTTCAAGTGCTACTCGGACAATCCAACCTGGCACACGATCGCCGAACCTTGGGCGGCCTTCGTGAAAAAGGCGTGCCCCACGTCCTACAGCTTTCCGTTCGACGATCCGACGAGCACGTACACCTGCTCGAATCCACTCGTCCCGACTGCCGCCGATCCGAACTCGACGAATTACGAGATCGTCTTCTGCCCCGGCGGCAAAGACGGCCGCTGAACCAATCGCGCGCTCCCGCGCCTTTCGCGTCAGAGCGCTCCGCTCGTGCGACCCGCAGACGCGGGCGGATGAAACCGCTTCAGCGCAAGACGACCGATTGCGACGAACGCGATGAGCACGATGCCTTGCGCGATCGCGAAGGGCGGCTCTTTTTGCGTGGGAGCGAGGTCGTGAAGGAAACCGACCTTCAAGAAGCCCTGCACGACGAGCACGAACACGTTGAGGTAGAGCGCGATGACGGACAAGACGATGTAGACCGCACGCCAGGCTCCTGCGAGATGGCGCGCGTAGAGAGCGAGCAATGCCACCGCCAAGATCGCGAGCGAGATGCCGCCGACGATGTGCGAAGGCAGAACCTTGGCGAAGGGGAACATGAAGCCCGTCACCGAAGTGAGAATGGTGCTCACGAGGAACGCCTGGTTGATGCGCTCTGGCCAAGCGCCACGGAAGATTTGGGCCAGCACGATCGCTCCCGTGACGATTCCGATCAAACTGATGAGGACGTGGAGGTTCGTGAAAGCGTTGAGCGAAAGACCGATTACCATTTGGGGGCCGAAGCTATCGGAGCCGACCCGCGAAGTACGCTAAATTGTGGAGTTTCGCTCGCAGAGAAGACGCCGGCGTTCCTCGCACACCGAACGAGGCGATGGTCATTGTCGATCGCCTCCGAGTTCACTAAAACGGGCGCATGAGCGAAACGCAAACGCCTTCGTGGAAAAAGTGGACGGGCTACGTGATGGCGGCGGTGCCGTCACTCTTGATGCTCTTCAGCGCATTCATGAAGATCAGCCACAATCCGCAGGCGGTCGACGGATTCGTCAACAAGAACGGCTTCAGCGAAGGCGTGATCACGCCCATCGGCATCGTCGAGGTGCTTTGCGTCGTCATCTTCTTGATCCCGAGGACGGCCGTGCTCGGAGCGATCTTGGCGACGGGCTATCTCGGTGGAGCCGTGCTCACGCACGTGCGTTATGGCGGCTCTTTCGTCCCCGCGATCGCGTGCGGCGTCCTCTTCTGGGGCAGCCTTTTCTTGCGCGATCCCCGCGTCGCGGCGCTCATTCCGCTGCGCAAGTAAGGGAAGTCCTGACGCGAAGGTTTTCTTCGCATCCAGATTCGCGAGAATGTTCGAGCCTTTCGCGGTCCCTAGACGTCGTCTATCAATACGAAGAGGTCATTCATGAGTTTCGGAAAAAATCCCCATGTCGCCAAAGCAGAAGCCGCCGAGCAAAAAGCTCAAGTCGCAAAAGACACCGCGGCGAGCGAGCTCGCGTGGCGTGAAGCGGGGCGTCAGTGGGAACGCGCGGCCGATCGCGAAACGGACGACAAGCGCCGAACCCTCTACACCGAGAAGGCAGAAGCCGCGCGCGCCAACGCCGACAATCCTCAAGTCGAAGGTGACGCGCTTCAAGAAGCCATCGCCGACAAGAGCATCTCGAAGCTCCTCAACTAATTCTCTCGAGCAAGCTCCCGAAGCAAAGCTCCTGGCACTAGTCCAGAGGGAGCGCTTGAATCCGGCGCAGCGAGTGGCGATGAGGGCGGCCCCTTGATCAAACAGGGGATCGTCCCACCATCACTCATCATGCGCCCTACTTCTTTGCTTTCGTCGCTTCGCGTTTCTCCCCTTTTCTTCTCGATTCTCGCTGCCGGAGGCGCTTTTGCGGCCTGTGGCAGCGACGACGACGCTCCCTCCTCTCCCCAAGGGGACGCTGGCGCGAACGATGCACAGACTTCGAACGACTCGAATGCTGCAGACGATGCGGGCGATCCGTCGACGGCCTGCGACATCGCCGTCGATGCGCCGGCACCTGCCCTTGGAGACGCCGAAATGTTTCGTCACGAAGACGTTCGCGTCGGTGGAAAGCAAGCCGACCGCTACGTATGGCGCGACTCGAAAAATCTCGTTCGCTCGGTGGCCATCAAGAAACAGTGCGCCGCCAACTCCGGGAACGGCGGGTATGCGATTGCCGCAACCTACGTCGCAGATGGTGTGACCCGCACGGTCTCCGCAGACGACTCCGAAGACACTGGGTTCGGATACTTCGTCGCGCACGAAATCGAACGCACCTTCGACGATCAAACCACTGGCACGATCGCCGCTCTCCATTCCGAAGACGATTCGCCTCTCGGGAAGGGGTTTCGCATCACCTCGAGTGTGAGTGCCGCAGATGCGACGAAAGGTTCGCACACGACGCTCCAGCCGTATCCCAAGTGGGGCTCCATCGACGCCATTGCGCACGTGTACGACGATCAGGGCAACGACTCGAGCCGCGTACCCAAGGACCTCTCGAAGCATGCGAAATACATGCTTCCAGTGACGACGCGATGGGCGTTCGCGGCAGGAACCGATGCCCCCAACATCGAGATCTCGATCGATCTCGCGGGCTTGCCCGGCCCAGACCGCGTCAACTTCGACGTGCGTGGGCCATACGGCATCCTCAATCCCGAAGGCTCGAATGCGGCGCTCGCGACGTTCTCCTTCGCCGACTACTACCTCTTCCAAAATGCGACGAAAAACGGGCAAGTCGCGGCCGACGTCGCAGCGTCTTGGGACTGGACGGTCGCCACGCCCGGGAGCCGTTTCGCTGCCTTCCAATCGACCGACGGTTGGGAATTCGGACTTTACGAGCCCCTTCCCATCGCTGCGACGCGTATTGCGAGTGGATATACGAACGCACGTGCCAAGACCTCGGCAACGGGCGGCTCCTGTGCGGATCCCGTCTCGGGCTTGCCCTGCGTTTGGGAGCTCCCCTACCAGCTCTTCGGTTACGGCGGCATCTACGCGGGGGGGCCGACGACTCACCGTAAGCTCACGTGGGGATCGGCCGCGTTCTACGGAAGCAGCCTCACCGCGATCTATGACGGGACGGCGACACGGACGATCGACGCAT
>JAHFDV010000509.1 GCA_023248815.1 Myxococcales bacterium | reverse complement strand
TCGGAAATCGCGAGCCACGACGTGAGCCGAGTCGCTATCTGAAACTCGAGCCCGAGCCGTTCGATCTGCGGGTCGAGCTCGTTCGAGGCGGCACTTGATGTCTTGGCTGCCAAGGCCTGCATTTCGAGCTCTTCTACGCGCTCTTTCGCGAAGAGCTTCACGATGGAAGCGTTCCCGTTTCCTTCACTCAGCGACGGGATGTCGATGCGCTGGACATAGGTGCCGTCGGCGAGCGTTCCACGGAAGACGATCTCACCGCCCTTTGGGTCGAGCTCCATGAGAACGCGCACTGGGCTTCCGACGTAGAGGTCGGGTAGGCGAACGTTGCCAGAGCCGCGAAGCGTTGCCCCTTCGATCTGCAATCCTGTCACCACGGGAGCTGCGATCTTCGCGAAGACGCGCTCGGCGGCGCGATCGGGATCCTCGCCGAGCCCAATGACGAACTCCGAGCCACTTCCCGCGCGAGCAACCGGAGCGAGAAGCGCGCGGTTCGCCGATTCACCGATACCAACCGCGTGCAGACGCGCCCCCTTGGGCAGCTGATTCAAGAGAAGCGAGGTCACGTCTCGTTCGAAGCCTACGAGTCCGTCCGTTATGAGCACGATTTGCCGCTGGGCCTCGGAGGGGCGATCGGCCATCGCCGCAACGAGCCCCGAAACCATTTCCGTACCGCCGCCGGTCGTCAACTTCGCGAGCCACTCGATGCCTTCGCGCTTCATGGTGTCTGATCCCGCGACGACCTTCGACTTCCACCGTGTCGGCTGCGTGTCGAATGAAACGAGCTCGAAGGAATCACGCGGAGAGAGGCTCGAGACGAGCGCCATTGCGATGCGAACGGCCTGCGCGAGCGGGTCTCCGTGCATGGATCCGCTCGTGTCGATGAGGAGCGTGAGATCGCGCGGCACGACTTTGGGCTCGGACGCAGGCAGCGGAGGGACAATCGTGCAGAGCGCAAACATCGAGCTCGCGTGAGCATGTGTCCCAGCGGGGCGCGCGGTGTCGACGGCGATGGATGGCACGGGTTGCGCGACGGACCAGCGGACGACGACATCGCGATCGAGCGCGACGCGGTTGCCGCTTCCGAACGTGACGCGCACTCCGCTCGCATCTGTTTTGCATTGCAGAGGATGGCTCAGCGACTCGGGGCTCGCTCCGTTGGAGATCGCGTCGCGGACGACGAGGTCGAGCGACGCGCGAGGAGAGGTCGGGCCCGCAGCAATCTTGATCGCGCCAGTGGTCGTCTGAGCCGGACCCAAATACCGTGGCGCGGCAGCGAGTGGAAATCGGAGCTCCCACATGCCCTCGTGCAGCCACGCGAGGGGCACGTCGAGTGTGATCTCTGCGACGACGTTCGTGCGCGGCGGAATGTTGCCGAGCTCCTGTTGAAACAAGCTCGACGAATCTTGTTCGAGAAGGGCGGCTGTCTTGCCTTCGAGAATCGCTTCTTCGAAACGCGCGCGCGCCTTCTGCTTCGCATCGACTTCGCCACGAATGCGACGCTCGCCGATGACGAAGACGAAATCACTCACGGCCGCATCGGCAGGCAAGGGGAGGGCGTATGCGACGTGCAACACTTCGTCGTGCGTGTTTTGAAAGTGCTGCTCGAGGACGACCCTTGCGAGCCCGGCACAGGCATCTACGCGCAGCGCACATCGATCCAAGGGGAGCGTCTTTTCGCTCGACTCGTTACTCACGGCACTCACTTCACGCGTCATTGTTTCCATTCGAAGATTCCTCGCTTTCACGAGGCCAACGCACGGCGACCCGCGCTAGTGACACCGATTCTTCGAAATCGTCATCCGTGACCAAAGCGCCCGAAATCATTCGTAGTTGCGACATCGAAGGGCGCGAGTGCCGACGGCTGGAGCTACTTTTTTCTCTTCGCTGCTCGAGCGGCCGTGTTTGCGGCCACGGCCGTGCGGATGAGCGCTTTGAACGCGGCCTCGTTGAGCTTCTCGCCCTGGCGGATGTCGATTGCGCGGCGAAGGTTCCCCTCGAGACTCGAATTGAAGAGCTTCTTGGGATCTTCGAGGAACGCGCCCTTAGCGAACGTGAGCTTCACGACCTCTTTGTAGGATTCACCCGTGCAGACGATGCCGTCGTGCTCGAAAACCGGTGTCCCCATCCACTTCCATTCTTCGACGATCTCGGGATCGGCCTCGTGAATGAGCTGACGCATGCGAGCGAGTGTGTCGCCGCGCCAATCTCCGAGATCCGCGATCCGCTTCGTAATCTTTTCGGAAGCGGAATCACTGCTCTTCGATTTGTCGACGTGCCGAGTGACCGCTGCCCTCGATGCGGTCTTCTTCGCGGTCTTCGCGGTCTTCGCGGTCTTCGCGGTCTTCGCGGTCCGCGGCGCAGTGCTCGGTGCTCGTTTCGTCGGCATGATGATCTCGCGAGAATACCAAGAACGCCGAGCGGACTCCGCCAAGAAACGGAAACTCGTCTCTCGCCCGAGGGCGGCGACAGAAGGGGTGCCTCCTCGGACCGGGAGCAAGTCCCGGGATCGGTCGTAGGCTCCCGGCGGCGGAGTCGGACGGATCGCCAAATTGCCCAATTGATTATAGCTACATATGCTGCTTAGCAGTCTATTTCATCAAGCGCTTGTAATTGCACGTGTTTGCGGTTGTAGCTGCATTGCAGGATATGTAGCAATACTGCCAGCGAGATTGGAGTGGGGCGCGTACGCAGCCGGCGCAAGGTCGCCGCACGGCTTCCGCGACAGGCGTGCTTCGGCAGCGCCCTTCCTATTCTTCTTCTTCGACTGCGCAACGCACAGTTGGTGTTGAATCGTGGAGATCGAATAGGAGGCGAGGCATGGCGAACGCGAAAACGAAGCGGAGCGGCGACGAAGAAACCACCGCGAAGAAAACCACCGCGAAGAAAAGCACCGTGAAGAAGCGCTCCGCGACGAATGCCTCGGCAACGAGTGCTTCGGCAAGGAAGCCGCCTCCACGCGAGCCGTCGTTGAATCCTGTGAAGCCGGCAAGATTGCTGTCTGGCGGCAACCCGCAGGTCGCAAAAGGGGAGGGGGACGAGCCGGTGCAGGCCTATCTCGCTGCGATGCCAGGTTGGAAGCGCGACATCGGCCGGCGCCTCGACGCCATCATCACTAGGACCGTTCCAAAAGTGCGCAAAGCCGTGAAGTGGACTTCACCGTTCTACGGAATCGACGGTCAAGGTTGGTTCTTGGGCGTGCACGTGTTTTCGAAATACGTGAAGATCGCTTTCTTTCGGGGCGCCGCGCTGAAGCCGATTCCCCCTGGTACGAGCAAAGGCAAAGACACGCGCTATCTCGACGTTTACGAGACAGACGAGCTCGACGAAAAGCAGATTGCGGCATGGGTGCAGCAAGCGGCGAGCTTGCCGGGATGGTCGGCGTCCTCTCAGAACTGACGCACTGAGGCAGTTCTGCGCTCCGTACTCTTTTGGACTGCAGCGATCGAGCGCGGAAGCGCCAGACGCGCGCTACTGGTGACGCGTACGCGCCAAATGCGTTTACTGATCGAGTCGAATTTCTACGCGGCGATCGTTTGCCCAATCCTTCGGCGCGTTCTTAGAGTCCTCTTCGCCGGCCGTGAACGTCTTGATGCGCCCCCCATCGATGCCCTGCGCAACCAGATACTTCTTCACGCGCTCTGCTCGCTCTTGCCCGAGCTCGTAGTTGTAGTCGTCGCTTCCGCGCGGATCGGTGTGACCGATGAGACGAATGGATTTACCCTTCAATGGCCCATCGATCATGCAGTTCGCCAGGGTTTGCATCGTCGGCGCATTCTGTTTGGCGGTCGCGGAATCGAACTGAAAGTACGGAGCGGGTCCCGCGCACAGCGATCGCACGCCTTGTTCCAAGTACATGTTGTAGGTCACGTCGGTTCGCACGCGCGCGGCTCCGCGTCCGAGATCGGGCGGCTCCGGCGGATTCACTGGCTTCGTGAGCCCGACGGTAGGCGAGACGGGCTCCTCGGCATGGCAACCAAGCGCGCTCGCGCCGAGCGCTCCGATGACAGAAGTCGCGAGGATCGCGGAAAGTAGGCCGTTCGGTGTCTTCATGCCCTCTCGAAGAGCAAGATGCACACCAACGCACCTCATGCCTTCGACGCCGGCCTTCGACGCCGGCCTTCGACTTTCGCAAGACGAGGTACGTAGACCTCACCGATGCCCTACCCATTCGCTCGCGGAGAGCTCAGATGGAATAGAGAGCGTTGGTCGGCTTGTCCGCGTCGAGCTCAGGCCGCGCGGCGACGTCGGACGACCATGACCGCGATTGCCCCTGCAGCAACCGTGAGAAGTCCCGACGAATCGGAGGAGCCGCCTTCGCTCG
>JAHFDV010000508.1 GCA_023248815.1 Myxococcales bacterium | reverse complement strand
TCCTGCATGCGATAGACCGTGCGCAAGACTTCGTGCCTCTCGATGAGTCCATCGAGCGCTTTCTGAAGTAGCTCCTTCGAAAGAGGTCCGACCAACTCCGCTTCGACGGGCAAGTTGTAGAACGCGCTCTCCGGGTTGAGCTCCGCGTTGACCCAAATGAGCTCTTGGGCAAACGAGCCCAGGAACCGCGCGGCCTTCGATTCGCCGACGAACGTTTCGACGGTCTCCGTGAAGGCGCGGGGGAGCGCTTCGATTCCCGCCGCACGCGCGATGCCTTTTTCCGCAAGCAATCTCGCGACGAGTGCGCGACGACTAGCAAGATCCGCCGGCTCAGCCACGAGTGACCTCTAACGGGCGCAAAGGATCGACCGATGGGGTCGTTCTCATTCCAATCGGGCTTTTCTTGATGACAAAAACTCCACCGCTCCTGCCCATTAAACGACGATTTAATCGTTCGGTTGGTTAATGTAGTCTTAAATCATTCTAAATGACGCGAATTGAAGGGCCCGGAAGTCGTAACCTCATCGACGATCGACTCGTGTAATCTTGGACATTGGCGGGGGCGCTGTCGTTTCGATGCCGAGGTTTTCCGCCAGGTGCCTGGCCGGTAGATTGCGAGTAAATCCGTGAAAGACAAAAGCGGTGAGGTGAGTCGCCTCTATCACATGATGAACGGCTCGAGCCGTTTGGGTAAGCTCGCCTTTCGAGCGCAAACGCTGGTGACCGAGAGGGTGCGCACGCTCTCGCGAACGCTTCTCGAGCCTAGCGCGCCGAAACTGACCTCCGATGGAACGAAGGTGGTCACGGTCGGTCGCCTCGAGTCCCAGCACCTCTCGGATCTCACGGGCCACGCTATCGCCGCGATTCACGTGAAGGGATTCACGGCGGCAGATCTCGCCGACCAGCTCGCCGATTGGCTCGTCGAACGGACGACGAACCGTTGGCGTCTCAAGCGAGGAGATCTCGGCTTCGAACGCGGAGACACGGATTTTCTCGTCGGCGTGGGCATGCCCCTCAGCGATGCGCTCTTGTCGGAGGACGCTTTCGAGTCGTACCTCGATGACGCCGTTCCTGCGATTCGGAGATTGCGCGACTCGACGACGCAGCTCATTCCCACGGATCGCCTGCGCCTGGAGCTCGACGAGCTCTGGCCTCATGGAGCGCGCATCGGATGTCTCGGCACGCGCAAGTTTCTCTCGACGGTCGCGCGTGTACAGAACCCGGAGACGGTTCTCCACGAAGAGGGAATCATTCACGTCGATACGTCGCTCCCCCGTTTGACGCCGGACGGAATGCTCACGGTGAATTCCTATCTGCGGGTTCCTCCGAGCGGCGGTGAGCTCCTTCTTTGGAACGTCGCCCCGTCCGCGTGGGATCTTCTCCGAGGGTTGGATGCGTACACGTATCTTCGCGAGTATCGCGCGAGCGCCGAGGAGCAGCAACGGATCCGTTCGCGCCTCCCGGAGCCCCTTCGCATCAAGCCCGAGCAAGGAGACCTCATCCTCTTCAATCCGGCCCGCCCGCATTCTGTGCGCAGCTTCAGTGAAGGAACGCGCGTGAGCCTGCAGGCCTTCATTCGCTTCGCAAGGAATCAGCCGCTCGAATTTTCGATCTGACGCGCCGTCCGGATCTGCGCTTCTCGCGCCGCCCACCGCTCGCGTCGTCTCACACGCTCGCGCGTCGCTTCTGACAAGAAGGGCAAAAATACGTGGATCGCGCCATCTCGCGGTCGACCATCCGCACGATCCGCGCACCACACTTCAGGCACGGTTCGTCTCCACGCCCATAGACCGAGAGCTTCGGACCCATCCCGAAACGCGTCGTTCGGCGATCTCGTGTGTACGAGACGACATTGCGCTGGAGAAGCCACGCCGCGCGGTCGACCATTGCCTTGAGCTTCTCGAGCGAGAGATCGCCCGTCGCCGTCTCGGGATGCACACGCTCGAGAAATAGGATCTCGGACTTGTAGACGTTGCCGATCCCGGCCGCGATGTTCTGGCGAAGAAGCGCCGATGCGATGGGCAGGTCGCCGAGCCGTTGCATCTCTTGCGCGATGACGTTCGAGTCGTGTTCTTTCAGGAGGTCTTGGCCCGAGAGCCCGCGCACTTCTTGCTCGCGAACGAGCGGCGCGTCCCAATCGAGAATCTTCGGAGCGCGGCAACACATCCATGCCTTGCCGGCGCGAAGCGCGAGGAGATGCACGGGTTGCGTCGGTGGAAAGGGCGGCGCGAGGCGACGATAGAAATAGCGGCCGTCCATTCCGAGATGGATGCGGATGGACCCGAACGTTCCGAAGCGGATGAAGAGATATTTTCCGTGCGTGTCGATCTCCGTGACTTCGCGATCGATGAGACGCGAGACGGGGATGATCGCTTTCGTCGTGAGGCCTTCCTCGATCTTCTTTCCGAGGAGCACGGGCCGCATGCGCGTCGCGGCACGATGAATACTGTCACCTTCGGGCATGCGCAGCTCCGCGCGTCTTCCCTTCGGGCCGCAAAATCAAGCCTCCGTGTGTTCCGACGAACCCTACGCGTTGAAGAAGCGCGGCGAGCGGCGCGTCCGCCGAAGGCCTGCCATCGATCGATTCGAGAAGGAGACCGCGCTTCTTTGCCCACGCAGCGAGCGCATCGGCGAGCGCACGAAATTCTTCGGGCTGCGTCGCATCGGTGAAGGTGATGAGCGCGTCTCGCGAACGAGACAACCAGGCAAGCAAGGTTCCGCGAAAGAAGAAAACGAGCGACCCTGCTTGGCGCATCGGCTTCGACCGCGCGTCCGGGCGTTCGGGCCACGGAACACCGGAGCCGAACGCATTCGCCGGATCTGTCGCATCGAGCACCACCGTTCCGAGCTCGTCGCTGATCGGTCTTCGCAGGAGATCGTCGGCGCCGGGAAGCGCGAACTGCAGCGCTCCCGCGCCTTCGACGAAGTATCCGCGACGCACGTGTCCTGCGAGCTCGAGCTCTTTCAACGCGAGGTAGAGCTTTCCGAAAGAACCGAGCTCACGCGCGACGGCTTCGGGGAGAAGGACGCCGTAGCGTGCGAGGAGAAGTCGCGCGAGAGCGATCGGTGAGACGACGCCCTCCGATCGTGGCTTCAAAAACCAGCGCCCTTCGGATCCCCACGGCGCGCGCGGCAAAGGCGATTCATCGCGGCGACGCTTTTGGAAGGCACTTCGTAGGGGCACGAGCGAATCGTTGGAGACCTCTCCCGCGAACACGAGATCCCAAATCGCATCGAGCACGTCCTTGCGGAAGCCACCGAGCGTGTCGGCGATGTCGCGAAAGAAGAGCGCGCCCTTGCGCTCGAGGAGCGCGCGCACGTTCGAGGCGATTTCCCCCTTGGCGGCCTCGCGAGGTTCCACGAGATGCGGCTCGTGTTGATCGAGATAGAACGCAATGCGCGCGTCGTGGCGCCCATTGGCCTCGACGCCGCTCCACGTGACCTCGCCCGAAGCGACGAGGAGATCCAACATCATCGGCGAGAAGTCTTCGACGCGGGCTGGGAGCATTTCGTCTTCGAGCGAAGACAGTGGAAGCGGGAGCCCTTCGAGCATCTCGAGCGCGCGCCGCAGCCCTTCGCGACCTCGTCCCTCTTCGTTGACCTTCTGCCATCCTTGTAGAAAGGCCGAGTAGGCGACGGGCGACACGGGTGCAGAAGCATTTCGCGCTTTCGCGAGGGCGCGGTTACGCAAGAGGCGCAACACGTCTCGGCCGACGAACTCGCGCTCGTCGCCGACCGAAGAGAAGTAGCCGTGGACGAGATCACCCTTCCGCGAGAGCTCCATCAAGATCGTGCGCATTCGCTCTTCCGAGACGCCGTAGCGTTTGGCGAGGACCTGAGCCACGAAGGGGGCGCGATACCGCACGTGACGAGAGATCACTTCTGTGAGCGCATTCTTACGAGGCTCGAGATAGGCGGCCGGGAGTCCACGCGGCGGCAGGAGACCGATCGCGTCGCGATAGAGCCCTGCTTCTTCGGCTGCGACATACGCGCCCTTCGCGTTTTTGCCGACGGGCAATGGAACGATGCGCCGCGATCCTTCGAGCGCGTCCAACCACTGTTTTCCCACTTCGTCCGTGCGCGCGAGAATGTCGCTCGTGTCGAGATCGCCGAAGCGCAGGAGCGCGGAGTGAATTGCCTCTGCCGATCCGAGAGGTTCATCACGACGCAGGAGCTCGTGCTCGGCTTCTTTGAGCATTGCGTCGTCGAAGAGCTCGCGCGCACCTTTCTCGCCAACGAGGCTCTCGAGGAGGGTCGGGCCGACGAGCAGCGCTTGGGCGCGGCGTTCGGCGAGGGGCGCATCTTGCTCGTACATGAAGTTCGCG
>JAHFDV010000507.1 GCA_023248815.1 Myxococcales bacterium | reverse complement strand
GGATTCGCCGTGACGTACCGAAGTCCTGTCGAAGGAATGCGGCGTGAGCTCGAGCGACTCGATGAAGAGCTCACCAGCTTGCGCGCACTGCCCGAAGCGCAGCCGCGACGCGTCGAGCCGACGAAGCCGAGCGTCGGAAAGAAGACCCGGCGCGAAATCCGCACGCTCGAGCGGGAACTTCAGAAGATCGAAAATCAAATCGAAGCCTTCACGAAGTCGCTGGGCCTTCGCGCGCTCACGTCCCGTGAGAGTGCCTCGCACGCGCGCTCGCTGCGTTTGTCTTGGGCGTGCCTCGCCGCTGGAATCGCAGTCCTCACGATTCATCTCGTCTGGGAGGCGCACACGCCGCGAACGTGGACGCCCGTTCGATGCTCGGTGGCCTACGAAGATGGGGATCCGCAGGCCGTTTATTCGTTGAACGGACGAACCTATGCGTTCGGCGTGAGTGAAGACGACGTAAAGAAGTCGACTTGCTTCGTTCCTGACCCGCCGATGAGTGGCGTCGGGCTAATGTCCGAGCCCGAGACCGTGTTCGTTCCGCTTCGAAAGAAGCTTGCGGTGGGTTGGCTCATCACGGCCATCGTCCTCATCCTCTTTGGAGCACTCGGTATCCCGTTGTCGTTTCTCGATCGCAGAAATCGCGAGACGGGATTGACTGCAACCGACGACTTTGGATCCGACTCTTAGTTGGTGGAGGCCGACGGCGAAGGCGTATTTCCATTCGTCGTCGCAGGCTTCTTTGGCGGCGAGGTTCCATCCTGATCGACGATCCAAACGAAGAGGCTCGGTGCACTCTTCTGGGCGGCGGTCGGCATGCGGGTGATCGTGAGAAAGCGCGTTTCCGCATCGGTGCGCGGTGCGTCTCCGCAAAGCTCGACGTGGAAGCTCACGCGAAAGCCAGGGCGGCGCTTACCGAAAAGATCCTCGACCACTTTGCGGTCGGTCTCCGTGAGCTTTGCGCTGTGAATGCTGGTCGTCGCGTGATCGGGCCAAAGGGAGTCTTCGGTCAAATCGTCGAAGGACTTGCGTGCGCCGAACACGAGTGACTCTAGTGCCCAAGCGGCTTCGAACGCCTCTCGGCTCTCCTCTTTGCCCTTCGTTCCCTGCTCGTACTCGCCTTTGGTCTCGGTACTGACGCACATCTTTCCGTCGCTGAAGCTCTCGAGCGTGAGTGCGTAGCCACCGTTCGCCGCCGTGGCCTTTTCGTAGCTCGGGATCGGTTGGAAGCTCGCGTTGACGTGGCCCGCGAGAGATTGCCCGTTGAGCTCGCTCTGGAGGACGGTTCGCGATTGCGCGAGCGGCATGTTGTGGGCGCCGTAGGTCGACGCTTGCCCGCACCCACCGATAGCGAACACCGACGAGAAGAGCGCGAACCGAACCGTAAGAAAAGCGTGCATGGGCGCGAACGTAGCACGCGCGAACGTTACGAAAAGTGCCGAAGAAAGTCCGCGCGATCGAGGCTTCGAGACCTCAAGGATGACCGCTCACGAGGGCGTGCTCAGCGGTCGACATCGGCGTGAAACCGCCGCAAAAATTCCGCTTCTTTCTCGCGAACGGCGCGCTGCACGGTCGGGCGTCGCACCGCCATCACGTCGCTGGCGGGCAAAAGACGGGCGAGCTTGTCGATGCCTCCCGTGTATCCTGCATGAATTCCGGCGATCGCACGCAAGCATCCGAGCTCTTCGGGGCCGCGTTCGTGCACCCTCGCGAGGGCCAGCAAGACCTCGGCACGCTCCTGGTCTTCCAGAAGCTTGGTACTCCCGATCATCTGCCCCCACTCGAAGAAGTAGGGTCCGAACGGAAGCAAGAACTCGCGTTCCCGACGCAACGCGCGAGGGACGCGCAGCGGAAGAAACCGATGGTTCTCTTTCGCCATCAGCTTTTTGTTGAGCTCTCCGGCAAACACGAAAGCGCCATCGAAGCGCGCGCCATCTTCGTGACCGAGCCGTCGATAGCGCTTGCCCACTTCCGATTCCATGTGCGCGGGCCTCCACGTGTCGACGACGCGCGAAAGATCTCCGAGGTTGTGCGCCACCGTCGTGACGATCGAGAGGAGCTCCTGATCCGAGCCTTTTTTGCGAGCATTCGTCACGAGCTTCGCTTCGCGCGTCAGCTCTTTCTCGATCCATGCGGTCGTTCGTTCGACCTGCTCATTGTCCTCGAGCGTGAGTGCGCGGCCGAGGGCTCCCGCGAGCACGCTGAACCATTCGCCCTGGTGCCCCGCGAGGACCTCTTTGCCGACGGTGACGGTGCGCGCAGAAACCGCACGCGGATCCCACTTCGCGATCTCGAAGACGCGGTCGATGGCCGTTGCAAGGCGCTTGCCCTCGAGCTCGGTCCACGCGTGCTGGCGAATGCGGACGTCGACGTCGGTCGGACAGAACGTACCGACGGTCGTGAAATGTGCGGCGAGGGAGAAGAGGAAGTAGTCCTCGCCCGCTTTCCCGTCTTTCCAGAGCTTGTCGAGCTCGGGGGCGCGAGAGAGAATTGCCGCGGCCGGGAGCGGCGGGTCTTTGGTGAACGCCCACGGGGCCGTGCTTTTCACCTGGTCGAAGAGCATCTTGGGCGCGATTCCCTCGGGCTTTCGCGACTTTGGCGGCATGGCGCAGTCTTAGCACGTTGGGGCTGCCTTTCGCTGCCTTGGGCCTTGCTCGGGTGCGCTCAAGACCTCGCCGGTTCGACCGTTCTCTCCATGAAATGCTCGAAAGGAGAGCCAAAATATGAGCGGAATTCGCGGTGTGAGCTTTGCGGGACCTACGGAGGCGCTCGAACGCGCGGCTACGTCGACGGCGAGCAGCTCTGCCACCGGGCTCGATCACCTTGTCGAAGACATGGTGACGCTCGGCAACGCGCGCCAACAGCTAACGGCGAGCGTCGCGGTCGCGCAGATCTTGAACGATACGGTCGGAACGCTCCTCGATACGTTCGCCTGAAGGACCTCAGCAGCGAAGATAGAAGTCTTCGCCCATTCCGAACCAGTCATCGATCACGATGGGCTCGAGCCCTTCCGGTTCGACGCGTCCGCTGAACGTTCCGAAAGGACCGCGGTAGCGACTTTCGACGACGACCGCATTCACGCGAACGTCTCCTGGCATCGTCGGAGTGAACGTCACGTCGACGCGCCCCTGCTTGTCCCGAACGCGCCAGACTTCGCCAGCCCTTCGCTCGTTTTCGCGCACGAAGTCCACGGCGGGAAGAATGCCGATGCGGTCGCCGCGCCAGGCGCAGTTCTCGTTGTATCGCTCGGGATCGCGGCACTGGTTGTGCGTGAGATTGAAGCCTCGCGCTTCACCGTCGAAAAATCCCGCGCTCGTGATCCAATCCCAGCGCATCACGTACGGGTAATAGCCCTTGTGATCGTCGAGGAGTGCGAGCGAAGTCTCGGGACGGAACGTGAACGCGCGATCGCCGACGGCGAGCGTGCCCTCGATGGGAAACATTCCCTTGTGCGAGTACATGCCGCCTTCGCCGGGGAACGGCAGACTCACGATTTGCGAAGCGCCGCGATCGCAATGCACGTCGATGCGACCGACGAGGCGCGGGAGATCAGCCGTTGCGCCGAACTCGAACTCGAGACGAATCTTGCCGCGCGCGACTTCGTTGCGAAACGTGAGCTCGCCACGACGATCCGAAAAGGTATTCGTCGAATCGAGCAATTGATCTGCGATCTTGAACGAACGCGGACGCAGCTTCCATTCGTGGATGATCTTCGTCTTTGGCGCGCGCTCGTAGACCTTGGCCTGCACGAGGGACATCAGCTTTGCGTCGAAGAGCGCGAAGTTCGCGAACACGTCGGGCGAAGTGATCTGGAGCGCTTGCCACTCTTTGAGACGAAGTCCGCGAATGGGGCGCGGCATCCCGTGGTGGTACGCGTCGATGAGGTTGGCGTGCTCGACGGGCGTCGTGAATCTTCCGAAGCGCTGCTGCTCGTGCTCGACGAGCTTCTTCGGGGCGGGCTCGAGCTTGATGGGGTCGGTCACATGGATTCGATACCACCGACGCGCCTCCATGGGATGTGAACGGTCCTTAATCGGCGAGATAAGATCCACGACCATCTCGAATAAGGCCGTAATTTCGCAGGAATTCACGTCACGGATGCCTGCGAGCCGCGTGTCTTACCTTGGCGCACCCTTTGCTTAGTGCGGAGTATCGGAAGACGACTCTTCCGAACCAATCACTCCTTCAGGGGGCCTCCATGCGCTTCTCATCACTCTTCGCTCTCGCCACCATCACCTCGACCCTCCTCGCCATCGGCTGCGCCGCAGAAACGAGCGACGGGACGGGCGAAGACGAGGGTGCGCTCTCCCTCAAGTCGGCGTCATTCGTC
>JAHFDV010000506.1 GCA_023248815.1 Myxococcales bacterium | reverse complement strand
AAAAATGCCAACGAGCGAATATCTACTGCGTTCATTTTACACGTATCGGTGACGATCGCTTTGTCAGCGAAGCCGTCCGTGTCGTGGAAAAGGTCGACGCAGCGCACCAGAAGTCCGAGCGAGAAGAGGCTGAACGCCGCGGTGACGACGTGCTTGCGAGTCATTCGAAGGTCCCACTGAGAAAGAGTCCGTTCGTCGAAACGCCGACGCGCGCGCTCGTCTTCGCTTGCGTTTTGCTGCCAGCCGCCGATGTCGTCGGCGCATCGTTAGACTTCGATGTGAAGAGGACGATGGAAACGACGCCGCTTGCCACGCCGGCGACCAACAACGACGCCGACATCCAGTCGTACACGCGAGTCTTGGACCGCACCGCGTCGCAATCCGCGGGAACGCACCGCTGACCATCGTCTTTCGCGCTGCCACCCAAGAGATAGAACGGCACGGCTGCGCCCACGAGAACGGCAGCGCCGACGGCCGTCGCGATGGCGAGCCCATGACCTTTCGAAGGCGCCGCCGCGGGTGGGGGAGGAGCCGCAACTGGCTGGGTCGCCGGTGCCTCGCGTTCGAACTTCACGTCGAGATGCATGCGTTCGCGCTCGCGAACCGAGATGTCTCGTTGATAGGGGCGGCGGCCGTCGCCCCGCAACACGATGCGATGCGGTCCAGGATCGAGGTCGACGGGCGCGTTGGCGTACGGGAAGGGTAGCTCTTGATCAATCGTCATCGTGAACGGCACATCCGCCCCTAAAATTTCGATCGAGGGGAGCTTCTCGCGAAGAGCGGGGAGCTGCTCTTTCAGGATCGCCAGAACTTCCTCTTTCTTCTCGGCCCGCGCGACGCGTTCGGCTTCCTCGTAGGCGGCGAGCGCTTCCTTGTAGCGACCGAGCTTTTCTTTCGCGTAACCGATGTGAAAGAGCAATCCGGGGGTCGTCTTGATGCGAACCGCTTGTTCGAGAAGCGGCAGAGCTTCTTCGAAGTGGCTCGCCTGCTCGCGCTGCTCCGCCTTCGCAAAAAGGTCGCGCGCTTGCGCCAGCTCTTTCGCCGTCGGCTCTGCAGCCATCCCTTGCTTCGCGAGAAACAAGACGAACGCTGCGCTGAAAATCCCCCTCTTACCCATCCGAATGATCGCTGCCTAGAAGGGGAACGGAGAGCCGCCGTCTCCGCCCTGTCCACCGAGTCCACCGCCGAGCCCACCGAGCGCGCTGAGGCATGAGCTACCGCACTGGCCCGCGACGCACGTGAAGGCCTGAATGGCGAGAAGGCCGCCCCCGATGTTGCCATTGGCGCAGCTGAGAAGACACGCGGGGTCCGGCGTACCGCCGCCGCCCAAGCATTTCGTCGCTGCGCAGCTGAGAATGTCGCGGCAACCTTGATTGGTGAGACATCCGACGAGAGGGGCCTGGCAGGTGCCCGTGAGACAGAGCCCGCAGTTGAGGATCGGAATGCCCGTATCGACGCCGACCACGCCGCCATCGCGCGCATCGCTTCGTGCGTCGCGCGACGAGTCGGTCGCGCCATCGTCGAGCTGGTCCACGTCGAGATCCGACGCGTCGGTATCGATGGAGCCATCCGAATCGTCAGGCCCGTCACCGCCGTAGTCGAGCGGCGATCGAACGCCGCATGCGAACACGAAGAGCGCAACGGAACCTAGAAGGAGTGCGCGTCTTAGGGGGCTGATCGTCGTGCTCAAAGCCGGCGGAACGTACTACGATCCCCAACGAATGTCATCGATCCCTCTCATTTCCGAGCCTCAGGCTCTCTCCGCGCTGCTCGAAGAGAAGCGTCGAGACGGGGCGCTAATTGGATTCGTCCCGACGATGGGCGCGCTCCACGACGGGCACATCCGATTGGCGCAGGAAATCCGCGCAACCGTGGATGTCCTCGTCGTTTCGATCTTCGTGAATCCGACGCAATTCGGACCCAAAGAAGACTTCGCGACTTATCCGCGAGACCTCGAAGGCGATCGGAAGAAGCTCGAAGTCGCTGGAATCGACGTGCTCTTCACGCCGACGCGTGACGCGATGTATCTACCCGGCGACGCGACGCGCGTGAACGTGTCACGCCTCACGGAACATCTTTGCGGCCCCTTTCGTCCCGGGCACTTCGAAGGCGTCGCAACGGTCGTCGCGAAGTTCTTTGCGATCGTCGGTCGCAGCCATGCGGCGTTCGGGAAGAAAGACTTCCAACAGCTCGCGGTGTTGCGGCGCATGGCGAAAGATCTGTTTCTCCCGATCACGATCGAAGCAGTACCCACCGTTCGCGAAGAAGATGGGCTGGCGATGAGCTCGCGCAACGCCTATCTCTCCGCTGCCGATCGCACGCGCGCACGTGCCATTCCCGAAGCACTCGCCCTTGTCGCGGACGCCTATGAAAAAGGGGAGCGCGACGGCGAGACCCTTGAAGAGGTCGCGCGAATGCACCTCGTGCCAGCGGTCGATCGCATCGACTACGTGAGCGTCGTCGACACTCTCGATCTCGCGCCGGCGAAGAAGATCGAAGACGGCAAGGGCGTGATCGCGCTCGCCTGTCACATCGGCAAGACGCGCCTCATCGACAACTTCGAGCTCGGCGTAGACCGCACAGCATCTTTGGGTGCCAGTCGCGCGGCGGGAGAGAAGTAACGTGGCGGTAGAAAAGGGAGGGGAGATGGCTCGCGGAAGATTCGTAGTAATTGAAGGCATCGATGGCGCCGGGACGACCACGCAAACGAGCCTCCTCGTTTCGCGCCTCCGCAAAGAAGGAATCGTCGCACGCGGTACGCGCGAGCCGAGCACGGGCCCGATTGGCAGCCTGATACGTCAAGTGCTCACGGGGCGCGTCGCGTTGCCGACGGCAAAGGGCGATACCGAATCGCACGGCTCGTGGGGAACGATGGCGCTTCTCTTCGCGGCCGACCGCATGGACCACGTGGGCTGGGAGATCGAGCCTGCGCTGCGTACGGGCGAGTTCGTCGTCTCGGACCGCTACGTCGCGTCGAGCCTCGCCTATCAATCACTCACCGCGCCACCCGACGTGAAGCACGCTCTCGAATGGGTCCGCACGCTGAATGACATGGCGATCAAACCCGACCTCACGATCGTTCTCGACGTACCTGCGGATGTCGCGGCGACGAGGCGAGAAATTCGTGGCGAACAAGAGGAACGCTACGAGCGTCTCGAGCTCCAGAAAAAGCTCGCGAAGTTCTACCGCGATCTTCCGAGCGTCCTTCCAGACCAGCGTGTCGAGCTCATCGACGGCTCGAAGGACGTGAGTGACGTGCATGGCGCCATCGTGCAGCTCGTTCGCGAGCGCTACGCGTCGTTGCCCCCACCACCCGCCTGACGGAGTCGTTTTCGAGCGCGGAACTTGGCCCGCGACGCGCGCCTTTGGCACGACGTCCGGTCATGCGAAGTCTCGTTGCCGCACCGTCGCTCGTCCTCGTTTTTCTGGTGGCTTGCGGGTCGTCGACTCCACCTCCTTCGAAGACCGCAGCGCGAACGGAGCCGCCGGCGTCGACCGCACCGCCGATTCCCGAGCCCGTGCGCAGCAAGACGGTCATCAGTAGAGCGGACGTGAAGGTCGCTGTGAAACGTGGACTCGGTTCGATGCTCCAGCACGTGACGCTCGCGGACGAGCCCGTCATGCGGAAGGGCGCCTTCGTCGGCTTTCGTCTTCGCTCGCTCGATCCGGCGCTCGCTGCAGCCGATGGGCCTGCACCGGGTGACGTCGTCACGAAGGTGAATGGCTTCTCGCTCGAGCACCCCGAAGATGCGCTCACGGCGTTCAAGTCGCTGGAAGTAGCGAGTGAGCTAGTCGTCTCGTACGAGCGTGACGGACAGCCACGCGAGTTCCGCGCGCCCATCGCCGAGTAGCCCCTCGACAGCTCTTCTAGAGCTCGAGGATCACGATGCCGCGACGATCGTTCGAATCGGGCGGAGCATCGGCTTTGGGAGTCGGTGCGCGGGGCATTTCGATTTCGAGCTGAGGCTGCACGCCTTCACGAATGCGCTCTTCCTCGCGTTTGCGAATCTGCTCGATGATGAACGGGGGGAGCATGAAGTCGTGGCCTCTTTCGTAGAACAGCGGCTTATGGAGATCGTAATGCCGCCCACGGTACCGTCAAGAATGATGCAAATCTTTGTGGGCTCGGCCAGAACGTAATGACGCCGCGCTCGCTTCGCAAATCTTCTGTCGGTGGGCGCCGCTGTCGGATTGCGTCACGCGTAAGCTGCTGAAACCGCTCGATAAAAAAATGCTGCGGAGCGACGTTGAAACGGCGTCGCGACCCCATCGAATGGACGCCTCGGCGCGGCTTCGAGGAGAAGGTGCTGTTCGAAGGAAACGTGCGA
>JAHFDV010000143.1 GCA_023248815.1 Myxococcales bacterium | reverse complement strand
TGCGCGATCGAGAAGCGGACGCGCGCGAAAGAATACGGGAACGTTCGCGTTGAGAATTTCTTCGCGCCCCTTCGGGCGCTTCAAGTGAATCTCGAGACGGTTTTCGCCTATTTTCAAAGGCTCCTTCGTTTCGAGCTCGAGCTTGCCGCCCGCGAATTTTCCTTCACTTCCCGAGACGCTCGCGACGGTGCCGTCCTCGCACGTCGCGCAGGTGAAGACGAGCGTCTCCGCGCCCGTCGGCTTCGCGCCGAGCGTGACGTCCAACGCCGAAGGCTTCTTCATCAAGAGCGCGGCACCGATTCCGAGGACCGCGACGAGCCCGCCCAACCCGAGCAGAAAAGGAACGAGGCGAATTCCTTTTTGTGGAGCGACTGGAGCTCGAGACGCGCGCGCCTGAGCTGGCGCAGGATTGGGGAGCGGCGCATAGCCAGGCGCTGCCTGGCCGTAGTTCGGGGCTGCGGCAGGAGGCGCGCCATACAGGTTCGGCATCTCGGCCGCCGGAATCGGAGATTGGACGCCGAGCATCGTCCGATTGTCCGAAGGGAGTGCGAGGGCATGCGACGCCCCTTCCGTGAGCGGAGCCGTCGCCAACACACCTCCACCCGCTGCGCGCTGAAACGTCGGCGCTACGACTCCGAGCATCGTTCGGTTGTCCGAAGGAAGCGCCATCACGGGGGCGACGGATGGATTCGAAAGAATGTCGTGCCGGGCTTCGACGATCGTCGCCCCGCCATCGGTAAGTGGCACTTGTGGCTCTGGCGCTGGGACATTCGCTGCGGTAGCGCTCGCGGCGGTTCGAGTTGCATCCGCGGGAATCGGCGCGGCAAAGGGAGCCGTCGCCGTTTGTGCGGGCGGCGCAGGCGGAGGAGCCGCGGGGGGCACCGGCGACGACATGAGGACGGTTCTCATGTGCGGAGACATCGACGCGAGCCCGGGCGGCAGATTGGGCGCGGCCATGGGCTCCGTCCTGGGCGGGCTGGCGAGCGGCTGATGCGTGACGGGCGTCGGTGGCGCCTGTGGAATCGGCGGCTGTGCCTGCGGCGCGGGTGCTCCTGATGGAGAGAAAGCCGCGAATCCCAGCGCCGTTTTCATCATCGCGCCCCTGTCTTCGGGCGGCGGCAGGGCGACGACCTCTCGGGCCTCGACGGGCGTTCCACACTTTCGACAGAATTTCGGCGGAGCGCCTGCGGCGCTTGCTTCGAGCGGCGCGCCACATCGCGGGCAGGGGCCAAAGTCCGGCATGCGACGTTATTACTCCGATTCGTCCGACGTGAGAACTCGTCTGCGCGCTGCGAACCAGGCGACGCAATAGAAGTTTACTGCAACCATCATCTGCGCTGGGCAATAGGCCTTCTCGCGGGCTCGGAAGTGCTGGCGATCTTACCCACTTGGAACTAAGTCAGCCCCATGTCGGAACGCATCGTCCATTGCCGCAAACTCGGGAAAGATCTGCCAGGGCTCGACAAGCCGCCATATCGCAACGATCTCGGGAAGCGTCTTTATGAAGACGTCTCGAAAGAAGCGTGGGCCGAGTGGCTGCGTGACTCCGTGAAGTTCATCAACACCTACTGCGGTCAGACCGGTTACGACCTCACGACGCCGCAAGGGCAGGCGTTCATGTTCAAGCAGTGTGAGATCTATTTCGGTTACGCCGAAGAAGAGGCCGCTGCGACGGCATTCGTTCCAGCGAAGCCGCACGAAGGGGCGTGATGGACGAGGTCGTCAAACTGGATGGCTTTTCGTTCGGCGATCTATTCGATCCCGCACGTCTCGACGTCCTCTACTCCAAGTTTCAGCAGTGGTTCATAGAGCGCGCGCCTGTCGATCACGCAGCGTTCGAACGCTATAAAAGTACGCGTGGCGAGGGAATGACCCCGCTCGAGATCAGCAACGCGATCCTTTCGGGCGCGCCGCACGTAGGGCGCTTTCTCGCCGAGGTCTTCGGACTCGAAGGTCAGACCGAGCAGCTGAAGAACGAGATCGGCGAACGTGACCCGCTGTGGCGCTTCAAACGAGAGTTCGCAAAGAAGCGCGTGCTCCGCGACAGCGCCGGCAAGGCTTGGTTCGCGCATGGACTCGGTGATCCTGAAGCGGCTGCGCGCGCCGTGCTGAAGAGCGCCGGCATGGAAGACAAACCTCTCGACGAAGAGATGGCTGTCGCCAAGGCAACGCTCTCGCTTCATGAAGTCGACGACATCGCGCGCAAAGTGAAAAAAGGTGGCGGCGCCGAATGGAGCCCCGAGCTCAAGGCGCGCGCGGCCGAGATCGCGAATGCCGCGCGTGAAGCCGGCGTCTCCGGCGCAACCGACGAAGATCTCGTAGCAGCAGGGCTCGATGCGGTGGAAGCTTGGCTCGGTCAGCGCCTCCGCAACAAGAAGGATGCAGCCTCGCATTGGCCCTCCTTGCACGCTCCGCACACGTTGAAGTTCGAGGAGCTCGTTCAGCTCCGAAGGCCCAGCCCCGAATTCCCAGAGCTCTTCGTCGGCCCTGACGAGCACCGCCGCAATCGCAGCTTCGCTCTCACGGACCACCGCGCCAGCGCGCGCGAGGTCGAGCAAGAGATCGACTACTGCATGCTCTGCCACGAGCGCGACAAAGACTCCTGCTCGAAAGGCTTCGTCGAGAAGACGGGTGGCTTCAAAAAGAATCCACTCGGCGTTCCGCTGGAAGGCTGCCCGCTCGAAGAGAAGATCAGCGAGATGCACACGATGCGTGGCAAAGGCGAAGTCCTAGCTGCGCTCGCGATCGTGATGATCGACAACCCGATGTGCCCCGGCACGGGTCATCGCATCTGCAACGATTGCATGAAGGCCTGCATCTTCCAGAAGCAGGAGCCCGTCAACATCCCGCAGATCGAGACGCGCGTTCTCACCGAGGTGCTCTCGCTCCCGTACGGCGTCGAGATCTACGGGCTGCTCACGCGCTTCAATCCGCTCAACGTTTCGCGTCCCGTCGCGCGTCCTTACAACGGCAAGAATGCTCTCGTCGTCGGCCTCGGCCCCGCGGGATACACGCTCGCGCACCACCTCGCCTCGGACGGCTTCGCGGTAGTCGCAGTCGACGGACTGAAGCTCGAGCCGCTCGACGCTGCAATGATCGGTTCGGAAGACGTCGCGCCTCGGCCGATCAAGGCCTTTTCCGAGCTCATCAGCGACCTCGATACGCGAATCCTCCTCGGGTTCGGCGGTGTCAGCGAATATGGAATTACGGTCCGATGGGACAAAAACTTCCTCACGCTTGCGTACCTGACGCTGTCGCGTAACCGCAACTTGAAGATGTTCGGCGGCGTGCGCTTCGGCGGTACGATCACGCTCGACGACGCGTGGTCGATGGGATTCGATCACGTCGCATTGGCGGCAGGGGCGGGCAAGCCGACGCTCATCGACATCAAGAACAACCTCGCGCGCGGCATTCGCAAGGCGAGCGACTTCCTGATGGGTCTTCAGCTCACGGGAGCTTACAAAAAGAGCTCGATCGCGAACTTGCAGGTCCGTCTTCCAGCTGTCGTCATCGGCGGCGGCCTCACCGCGATCGACACCGCCACGGAGCTTCTCGCCTACTACGTCGTGCAAATCGAGAAGACGGCCGAGCGCGTTCGCGTGCTCGAAGAGACCATCGGTGAAGAGGCGACGTGGAAGCGTTTCGACGACGAAGAGAAGATCGTCCTCATCGAGCATCTGGCTCACGCCAAAGAGCTCGCGGCAGAGCGCATCCTCGCGGCGAAAGAGGGCCGCGATCCACGTATTCAAGATCTGCTCTCGAGCTGGGGCGGCGTGTCGCTCGCATATCGAAAGTCGCTCCAAGATTCGCCGGCCTATCGTCTCAATCACGAAGAAGTCGCGAAGAGTCTCGAAGAAGGCGTTCGCTACATCGAGAACGTGAGCCCGGTCGAAGCCGTGCTCGATCCCACCGGCGCCGTCAAAGCCATCAAGATGGTCCGTAAGGACGGATCGGAGCTCGAGCTCCCTGCGCGCACGATCTGTGTGGCCGCAGGCACGAGCCCCAACATCACGTACGAGCGCGAATACGAGGGCACGTTCGTCCTCGACGAGCGCAAGCAGTACTTCCGCGCGCACAACGCCAAAGTTTCACCCACGGGTGACATCGAGCTCGTTCAGGCAGAGAAGGGCGACAAGAACGCCTTTTTCACGAGCTACCAGAAGGGGCAGCACATCGTCAGCTTCTACGGCGACAACCATCCCGTCTACGCGGGCAGCGTCGTTCGCGCGATGGCGAGCGCCAAAGTCGGCCACGAGCACGTGCTCTCGCTTTTCCCTGACGTCGCTTCGCTCGGAGCCGAGACGCAACCCGGGCGCGACGCGCTACGCCGCGCACTTTTCGCCAAGGTCAGATGCGAGCTCGTGGCGGAGGTCGTGTCCGTCAATCGCCTCACCGAGACGATCGTCGAGGTCGTCGTCCATGCCCCGATCGCTGCGCGAAAATTCCTTCCGGGACAATTCTACCGTCTCCAAAATTTCGAGACGCTCGCGCCAATCGTCGAAGGGCAACGTCTCGCAATGGAAGGTCTCGCGCTCACGGGCGCGTGGGTCGATCCCGAAAAAGGCCTTCTCGGGACGATCGTTCTCGAGATGGGCGGCAGCTCGCGCCTCTGCGCTGCACTCAAACCTGGTGAGCCCGTCATTCTCATGGGTCCGACCGGCGCCCCGACCGAAATCGAAGGCGGCGAGCTCGTACTTCTCGCAGGCGGCGGCCTCGGCAATGCGGTGCTTTTCTCGATCGCGCGCGCCTTCAAAGCTCTCGGATCGCAAGTCCTCTATTTCGCGGGCTACAAGCGCGGCGAAGATCTCTTCAAGCAAGACGACATCGAGCGCTTCACGGATCAGGTCATCTGGACGACCGATACCGGCGTCGAAATCGCGCCGCATCGCGAAGGCGACGTTCACTTTCGCGGCAACATCGTTCAGGCGATGCTCGCCTACGCGAAGGGAGACCTCGGCGAGAAGAAATTCGATCTTCGCAAAGTCGATCGCATCATCGCGATCGGCTCGGATCGCATGATGCAAGCCGTGCAAATGGCGCGTCAAAACATCTTGAAGCCGTACCTCCAGAAGCATCGCGCCATCGGCAGCATAAACTCGCCGATGCAGTGCATGATGAAAGAGGTCTGCGCGCAGTGCCTCCAAAAGCACCGCGATCCCGTGACGGGCAAAGAGACCGTCATCTTCTCCTGCTTCAATCAGGATCAAGATCTCGACTTCGTCGACTTTGCGCACTTGCGTGAGCGCCTGCGCCTCAACTCGATGCAAGAGAAGCTGACGGATGCTTGGCTTGCGGAGCTACTGAAGCGTAATCCGGACGTGATTCGGGTCTAATTCCGGCTGCCGACGCCGGGTAATTCCCATCGCGCGCAAAAGGTAGGTTCGCGCCCGTGGCGTAGCCACCAGCAACATATGAAGCAGACGAACAGACTTCGACGGGAGGCTAATGCTTCATCGCGTCCCTCGCCCAGTCGAGGACCGATGAAGCGTTACTGTCCCGTAAAGTTTGGTTCGCGCTTCTGAGCCCACGCCATGACACCCTCCATACAATCGGCGGAGCGCAGCAACTTCACCTGAGCTTCGCGCTCACGAAGAAGCGCTTCGTCAATCGATCCCACGCTCGCATGCATCGCGCGCTTCGATGCCGCAAAGGCGAGGGGAGGGCCCTTCGCGAGCTCGGCGGCGAGCGCATTCGTCGTTCCTTCGATCTCGGCGGAGCTCGTGAGCTTCGTGAGAAGTCCCCACTCGTTCATCTGTTTGGCTTCGACCTTTTCCGCCAAGAACACGAGCTGCATTGCGCGCGAGAGACCGAGAAGCTTCGGCAGCCAAAGCGTTCCGCCGCCGTCCGGCAATAGGCCGATCTTCGTGAACTTCTCCTGCAAATAGGCGTCTTCCGAGGCCGTACGAAAATCGCAGGCGAGCGCGAGATCGGCACCGAACCCGACGGCGCCGCCTTGCATCTGCGCGATGATCGGCTTCGGGGAGTGCACGATCGACTTAATGAGACCGTGAAAACGGTCCATGTATTCTTCGGCGCGATCCAGGAGATCGGGATCTTCCGCAAAGGTTTGCTTCAGATCTGCGCCCGCACAGAAGTGCCCGTCGGCGCCTTTGAGGATGACCGCGCGAATGCTCTCGTCGGAGCTCGCGCCCGTGAAGGCCTCCGTGAGATCGTGCAGGACGCTCTTCACGAGCGAGTTGCGCGCCTTCGGACGATTGATCGTGAGAGTCAATACCGCGCCAGATTGCGCCTTGAGAACGTCGCTCATGTTTCGGAGACCTTTCGATAGAACTCGGTCGACAAGTAATACTGGATGAACCGCTCGGACGCGATCTTGAGCACGGCGCCGAGCGGCACCGCAAAGAGCACACCGAAAAAGCCGAAGAGAGACCCCGCCGCCATCATCGTGAGCAAGACTTCCAGCGGCGAGAGACCGACCGACCGCCCCACGATACGCGGCGTGACGACGAGCCCATCGAGCACTTGAATTGCGCCCATCACCGCGATGACCTGCACCACGATGGTCACGCCGCGCGGATCTAGCGCTGCCATGACCACTGCCAAGAGGAGTCCCGACATGAAGCCGATGTAAGGGACGAAGCCGAGCATGCCCGTGAGGATGCCGATCGGAACCGCGAGGCGAATTCCAGCGAACGAGAGCCCGAGCGCATACAGCGCCGCAAGCACGAGGTTGGCGGTGATTTGTCCGCGCACGTAGCTACGAAGCGTTACGTGAACGTCTTTCGCGAACGCGCGCACGTAGTCGTTCCAACGGCGCGGAATGAGGGCTCCCGCGCGCGCGACGATGCGATCGAAATCGATGAGGAGATAAAGAGCGAAGACGGGAATGATGAGCGCGCTGAGGAGCACCGCGACGTAGCCGAGCGTTCCGAAGAGCGCGAGCACGACCGTGCGCATCGTATCGGGACCTTCCGCCGAGAAACGCTCACGGATCGTGTTTCCGAGATCGAGAATCGAGGGGACGCGGACTTTGAACGTGTTCCAGAGCCAAGGCGCGAGTCGCTTTTCGAGCGTCGATACCTGCGTCGGCAAGTCACGCGCGGCATCGCGAACTTCGTCGACGAAATAGGGAATCGAAAGAAAGGCGACGGTCGCGAAGAACGTGAAGAGCCCGAGCAGCACGATGATCGCGCCGAGCGCGCGCGGCACTTTCGCCGCCTCCAACCGGTCGACCAAGGGGTCGAGCGCATACGCGAGGAGGAACGCGAAAAAGAGCTGAAAGATGACGCCGCGTAGGAGGTATGCGAGCCCGAATGCCATCGCCAAAAGGATGACGAAAAGGATGCGCCGTTGGATGGCGGCGAGCATGGGGAGCGGCGGCTGAGCCACGAGTGCCGTTCTATCAAACATCCGAGGCTTCGCGGGACTTGATTGGCGGACGCAACACCTAGGAACTCGCGCGTCTTGCGACTAGGAAAGCACTCGCCATGGCCGAAGACTTCCTCACGCAGAAATCGCCCCCGATCGACGTCCAGCAGCAAAAGGGAGAGGCGCTGCCGCGGCTCGTCGCGATCATGCAGCGCCTGCTTGCGCCGGATGGGTGCCCTTGGGACCGGGAGCAAACTCTGGAGTCGTTGCGCAAATACGTTCTCGAGGAAGCCGCCGAGGTCGTCGATGCAATCGACGATGGCGACCGCGAAGGCTTGAAAGAGGAGCTCGGCGACTTGCTTCTCCAGATCGTTTTTCAGTCGGAGCTCACGCGCAAGGAGAACGCGTTTGCGATCGACGACGTCGTGCACGCGATCTGCGACAAGCTCGTGCGTCGCCATCCGCACGTCTTCGGCGACGAGAGCGCGCAGAACTCGAAAGAGGTGCTCGAGAACTGGGAGCGGCTCAAGGCGAAAGAAAAGGTCGGCCGCAAACTGCTCGACGGCGTTCCTCGCAATCTCGCGGCACTGGCACGTGCGCAGGCAATCGGACAGAAGGTCGCGCGAGTGGGCTTCGACTGGCCATCGATCGACGGCTCACGCGACAAGGTCACGGAAGAAGTTCGCGAGCTCGATGCAGCCATTGCTTCGGGAGAAAAGAAAGCGATCGAAGAAGAGCTCGGCGACGTGCTCTTCGCGCTCGTGAATCTCGCTCGTCATCTCGACATCGACGCGGAAGCCGCACTTCGCGGCACCGCGACGAAGTTCACGAAGCGCTTTCATCACGTGGAAGACCGAATCACGAACGAGCATGGCGGATTCGCGAAGGGGCCCTTCGCACTCGATCTTCTCGATCGCTACTGGGACGAAGCGAAAGCGAAGGAGCGCGCCTAACCCGCGAGCATTGCGAACATGAACTGCGCGCATGTGGTCCCGTGGACCACTTAAGGAGACGTGCTGCGCCCGTTAAGAGGCGGAGGGGGCTGAACAAAACGTTGTGTTCACAACTAGTTCTCCGCTGGATCCGACCGTCGCGGATTTGTGCATGATGCACTCATGATCCACAGGAAGTGGGCAGAAATGTGGGCTTTTTGCGCAGAATGTCCGGCCTCATTTGCGATCGCGTCACGTTTTAGGTCGACCTGAACAGATGCGTGCGTAGGATCGATCTCATGCGTAGGTTGCTCGTCGCCGTTGCTCTCGCCCTTGCGACAACCGCGAGCCCCGCGTTCGCTCGCGACACGGCGACTGCGAAGAAGGATCTCGCACGCGCCTCCGACTTCCGCGTTCGCGTGAGCGCCGCGCTTTATCTCGGCCGCTCCAAAGAAGAGTCGGCGCGTCCGGCGCTCGAGTCGGCGCTTCATGACGCACATCCGAGCGTGCGTGCGGCCGCCGCTGCGGGGCTCGCGGCCAACGGGGATGCGTCGAGCATTCCCGCGCTCGAGCAAGTCGTCACATCGGAATCGATTCCCGACGTGAAGGCGCAGTTCCGCGCCAGCATCTCGTCGCTCCAATCGACTTCGTCGTCTTCGCCCAAGTACATGGTGCAAGTCGGTGCGATGCGAAACAACACCGTCACGCCCGTCGCCGATGCGGCCGGCACGATGAAGACGATGACGCAGAATGCGGCGAACTCTCTCCCCGGCGCGGTCGTCGTGAGCGACAAGGCCGTTCTCAAAGCCGCTGGCCAAGACAAGGTTCCGTTGATCGTCCTCGACGGCGCGATCGTTCAGCTCGGCGCAGTCCAAGGCTCGGGCGGCGCTCGCTCGTACACCGCCAAGGTCGACTTCACGGTTCGCCGCATGCCCGAGAACGCGCTCAAGGCTTCCGTGAGCGGCTCGGCAACGAGCATGGCTTCGAAAGATTTCTCCGCTCGTGGCCAACAGGCGCTTCGGGAGCAAGCCATCGCCGGCGCCATCGAGAGTGCGCTTCGTCAAGTCGGCCCAGGCCTCGCGCAAGCTACGAATCCCTGAAGAGTCGTTTCGAAAGCGCTCTCGGTTGGGCCGTCGAATGGGCTAATGAACGTGCGTGAGTCGCGTGACCGGCACCGTCGCATTCGTCACGAAGCCAATCGAGGCTCCGTGGACCGATGGAACGAAGAATCTCGTGCGCGACCTCGCCGTCGGGCTCTCGCGTCCCACGCTGGTCTATTCGACGAGAGGCGAGACACTCTCGCTCGGTCGTCCAACGCTCGTTCCCAAAGGGCCTGCCCGCGTACCGTTCGCCGTGCGTGTCATCGGAGAGCTCTCGGGTTCACCGCCAGACATTCTCCACTTCTTTTTCGCGCCGAACGCGCGTTCGTGCGGAATCGCGAGAGCATGGATTCGAGCGCTGCGCGCGCGCGGATTTCGAGGGGCAACGATTCAGACGGTGGCAAGCACGCCCAAGGAATGGAAACGTTCGCTCTTCTTCGCGGATCACGTGGTCGTTCAAAGCGAATGGGCGAAGCAGCAGCTCGCCGAAGTTCGGTCGAGCGGCGTGTCCGTCATTCGGCCCGCGACTCCGATCCCCGTCGTGACGGAAGAGCGTTTGGCGATAGCGCGCGAATCCGTAGGCGCAAGCGGCGCACGCATCATCACGTATCCGGGCGACCTCGAATTTTCGAAAGGTGCATGGACGGCGGCGCGCGCGTTCGTACGGCTTGCCAAACGCATTCCTGAAGCACGCGTAGTCTTCGCATGCCGACGCAAGACGCCTCGCGCGCTCGTGGTCGAGGCGGACATCGCCGCATATCTGCGCGCGGAGGGACTCGAAGACCGCGCGGCCTTCGTCGGTGAGGTGAAAGATCTCCCCGCGCTCTTGGCCATCAGCAGCGTCGTCGTATTTCCCGTGGAAGATCTCTTCGGCAAAGTCGACCATCCGCTCGTTCTTCTCGAAGCCGAAGCGCTCGGAGTGCCGCTCGTCCTCTCGGACTACGGACCGCTTCTCGAGCTCGCAGCAGATGCGCACGTGGATTCCCGAAACCTGGACGCGTTCGTGGCGGCAACAGTTCAGATCATCGAATCCGGGGCCGCGATCGAGAGTACCCGATCGAAAAAGCAGGGGGTTGGCATCGGCACCACACCTTTTGTCGAGGCGTACGAGCAGGTTTACGAGCAGGCGCTTCGCGGGAGGCACTGACTTCCTGCGGTGGTCCCCAAGTGGGAACCGACCTGTGATAGTAGGTCTCTCATGTCGATGAGCGCTGATCAGGTGCGCACGGGTTTTCTCGATTTCTTTCGATCGAACGAGCATACGGTCGTGCCCAGCGCGCCGCTCGTTCCTGCGAACGATCCGACGTTGATGTTCACGAACGCGGGCATGGTCCAGTTCAAGGACGTCTTCACCGGCAAGGAAACGCGAAGCTACAAGCGCGCGACCTCGAGTCAAAAGTGCATCCGCATCTCTGGTAAGCACAACGACCTGGAAAATGTGGGCGTCACGGCGCGCCACCACACGTTCTTCGAGATGCTCGGGAACTTCAGCTTCGGCGATTACTTCAAAGAAGAAGCGATCGTGAAGGCGTGGGACCTGCTCACGCGCGTATACGAGCTTCCGAAAGATCGCCTCATCATCTCGGTCTTCGGCGGCGAGAACGGCGTCGAAGCCGATCACGAAGCACGCGAGATTTGGAAAAAGGTCTCCGGCTTCTCCGACGAGCGAATCGTCGGCCTCGGCATGAAAGACAACTTCTGGCAGATGGGCGAAACGGGCCCGTGCGGTCCTTGCTCCGAGATTCATTTTTTCTCGGGCGACGACATCGACCTTTCACTCTTCGAGAAGGAGCCTGGACCCGATGGCCGCGGCTTCATGGAGATCTGGAACCTCGTCTTCATGCAGTACGAGCGCCGCGAAAAAGACGGTAGCTACTCGCTCGATCCTCTCCCCGCGCCATGCGTCGATACGGGCGCCGGTCTCGAGCGAATGGCGAGCGTGCTTCAAGGAAAGCGCTCCAACTACGATACCGATCTCCTTCGGGCGCTAGTCGAGCGCGCCGCCGAGATCGCCGAGAAGCCCTACAATGCGTCACTCGCCGACGACGACGTCTCGATGCGCGTCATCGCCGATCACGCGCGAACGACGGCGTTTCTCATCGCCGAAGGAATTTTTCCGGATCGCGGCGGCCGTGAATACGTCCTTCGTCGCGTCATGCGCCGCGCGATCCGTCACGGGCATCGTCTCGGAATCCGAAAGCCGTTTCTTCACGAGGTGGCTCTTGAGGTCGTGAAGCTCATGGGCGGGCACTTTCCGGAGCTCGTCGAACGAAAAGATCTGATTCGCACGGTGAGCGAGCAAGAAGAAGTGCGCTTCCGCGAGACCATCGAACGCGGCCTCAAGATTCTCGACGAAGAGAT
>JAHFDV010000505.1 GCA_023248815.1 Myxococcales bacterium | reverse complement strand
TAGCGCGGGCAGCTCGACGGCCGTGAGGAAGCCGCCTTTGCCGCAACCCGTATCGATCGCGCACACCGAATCGCCGACCCACATGTCGAGCGGGTCATCGGGAGTGAAAGAGGAGAGCTCGGGCGGGAGATGATCGGTCGAGGTGTGACCACACACGACGCGCTTGCCCCGGTAGTCCCGGAAAAATTCCATCGTGCGCACCCAGCAAAGGAGCGCCATCTGCTTCACGTCGCGCGGGTGCACCCACTTGCCGGCCTCTTGCACGAGGCCCGCATGCACGTAGATCGCGTGTTCGTCTTCGTACCAAAACGGGAGGCCATTCATCCAGCCGAGGATCTCTTCGGGGAAGAATGTGCCCTGTGACATGAGCTCGTATTCGCGCTGCGTCGGATGATCGCCTTCGAAGTAGAGGTCGCCCGTGTACGAGCGGAGCGTCGCGAGGCAGCCGTTCGTCGGCGGCAGGATGAACTCCGGCCAACCGCCCGCAGCGACGCGCAGCCAGCCGTCCTCGTGATTTCCGCGAAGTGCGATGACCTTGGCGGGCGTCGACTTCGGGAACTCGGTTCGCACGAAATCGATGACGCGACGGGAGTCCGAACCTCGGTCGACGTAGTCGCCGACGAAAACGACCGTGTCGTCTTTCGTGAGCTTGGGGAGGCGCCCAATCAATTTGGTGAGCGCCGCCATGTCCCCGTGGATGTCCCCGATCGCGAAGGTTCGCTTCGACATCTCCGCAGTCTATCATCGCCTCATGAAGCTCCGTGAGCTCGTTTCTTCGTTCGAAGCCATCGCCCCGACGAAACTCGCAGAAAGTTGGGACAACGTCGGTCTTCTGGCGGGCGATCTCGACCAAGACGTGCGGCATGTGGGCCTCACGATCGACCTCACACCGGCCGTTCTCGACGACCTCGTCGAAAAGGGCTGCGACGCGATCTACGCTTATCACCCGCCTATCTTCAAACCGCTGACGCGCCTCCACGCGCCCCACCCCGCCATCCGCGCGCACGCACTCGGCATCGCGGTCTACTCTCCACACACGGCGCTCGACGTCGCTCTCGGAGGGACGAACGACGTCCTCGCGGATCTCCTCGACCTCGCAGAACGGCGGCCAATCGCCACGATCAAAGCCCCCGAAGACACGGTGAAGCTCGTGACGTTCGTCCCCCTCGAGACGGCCGAAGATCGCGATCCTTTGAAGACCGTGAGCGAGGCGATCTTCGAAGCCGGTGGCGGAAACATCGGCGACTACAGCTCGTGCAGCTTTCGCATTCGGGGTGAAGGAACATTTCAGGGAGGAGCATCGACGTCGCCGAAGATCGGGACGCGTGGTCGGTTCGAACGAGTGGAGGAAACGCGACTCGAGATCGCGGTCCCTCTCGCGCGCATCGCTGCGGTCATCGAAGCCCTACGCGCGTCGCATCCCTATGAAGAACCCGCGTTCGACCTCGTTCAACTGAAGGCTCCGCCTTCGAAGCTCGGCATGGGGCGCATCGGAACGATGGCGCCGAGCTCCCTCGAAGACGTGGTTGCGCGAATCAAAGAAGGGCTCGACGTTGCGCACGTGCTCGTTGCCGGTTCGGATCGCTCCTTCCGCAGAGTCGCCGTTGCGGCGGGCTCCGCCGGAAGCCTGTTTCGCGACGCGGCGCGCGCAGGCGCCGAGCTCTTCGTCACCGGCGAGATGCGCCATCACGATGCGCTCGAGGCGACCAGCCTCGGACTCACCGCGATCTCGGTGCTTCATTCCAACAGCGAGCGAAGAACGCTCTCGAGCGTCCGCGATCGCCTCGCGCACGAGCACGCCGCGTGTGCCTTCACGCTCTCGAGCGTCGATCGCGATCCCTTTACGATTCGCTGAAAACCGCGAGAGGAAGAGCCCTCAGCTGCGCTTTTCTTGCGCGGTCTCCGGCTCGATCCGTTTCGACTTGCCCTTCCAGACATGAAGCACGGACGGCAAGAAGAAGAGCGCAGCCGTGACGCACGCGATCTCACCTACCACCGCGAGCTTTCCGAAAGAGATGAGCGCCTGAAAGTCGTTGTAGAGGAGAGCCGCGTAGCCCACCGTCGTCGTGAAGCTGCAGAGCGCAACCGCGCCACCCGTTCGTCTCAAGGCTTTCGAAATCTCACCGCCGAGTAGTCGCGTTCGGTCGTAGACGTTGAACGGATACTCGCAGCCGATGCCGAAGGTGATCGGGAACGCGATGAAGTTGATGTAGTTGAGCTTGATCTCGTTCGACTTCATCCAAGGCACGCGATGCCAAAGTGCGGCAGCTCCCGTCGTCCAGGTGATGCCGACGATGAGAGCAGCGATGACGACCGCGAAGCCGCGGAAGTTACCCGTCGCAAAGAGGACGACGATGGCGACCATCCCGAGTGACACGAACGTCGCAAGCGGGCCGTCGTGCTCGAGCGAGCGAATCATCTCCGCGAAGATCGTCGACCGGCTGGCGGTCTGAACGACTGTGTCGTCGGGCAGGCGGACGTTGTCCGTCGTCTTTGCGACGCGCAAGAGATCGCGACCGTCGTGCAGGCTGATCGTGTTCGCATACTTCACGTAGAGAAGCGTGCCGACCGTACCGTTGTTCTCTTCGAAGCGGCGCCGCAGGATGGGCGGCAGGTCCATTTCCGTGATCGGCTTGAGGTCCTCCGGTGGCTTCATGTCGAGCACTTCTTTTTGCTCTTCTTCCGAGAGCTCGGAGATGACGCGCGGCGTGAGGTGATCGCGAATCTGCTCGAGGATCTCGAGCTTCTTCGCTTGATCCTCGTTGGGAAGAAGGCCGTCGATCGTCGAGATGCTCTCGATCGCCCTGCCCTTCGGATCTTCCGAGTCGTTCTTGAGGATCTGCGCCTTCAAGATCGGCACTTGCGCCCGCGTGTCGGCGAGAATCATCACGCCCTCGATCGCGAGCTTGCCTCGGAACACGTCGTCGGCTTTCGAAGTCCACCGGCCTGCGCCCGTCGCATAGGACTTGTTCGAGCCGAGACGCGAGAAGTTGTACTCCCAAGGATCTTTCAAGAAATCGACCGCGTGAATGCCGAAGTACGTCGTGATCGCGATCGTCCCAATGATGAAGATCCAGGGACGCTTCTCGGTGATGCGCGAAATGCCGCGCAGGATCGGTCCGCCTTCTGCGGCGGTGTCGTCCGGCGCGACGTCTTCGTCGATCGCGAACAGGCCGTTCTTACGTTCGCGAAAGACCGCGCGCAGCCATTCGGGAGCGAGCGCTGCAAGGAAGCTTGGTACGCGTGGTGCCGCCCAAAGAACGCCCGTGCGAATCGCCTTTCGGATGCGCTCGACGACGACGAGCATCGCCGGAATCATCGGAATCATCGAGATCCAGACGACGAGCATGCCGACGAAGCCGATCGCTCCGAACTGATTGAAGCCGCGAAACCGCGTGACGATGAGCGAGCCGTACGCGATGCCGCCTACGAGCGCGCCGACGAGCTCCGCGCGGAAAGCATTGTGCACGGCTTCGATGCGCGCTTCTTTGCGCGACATGCCGCGGCCGCGGAACTCGCGATAACGCGCGAGAAGGACGATCGGATAGTTGATTCCGTTTCCGAGCACGATCGCGCCGAGGAATGCTCCCGCCGTGTTGATGTACCCGTAGGTCAGGGTCGCGAAGAGATAGGCCGCCGTCACGCCGACGAACGCGGGAAGTGCGATCACCGGGAGCGCCCACGCCGAACGGAAGAAGAACGCGATTCCCGTGAGAATGAGCGCAAATGCCGCGAGCGTTGCCACGAGCGCGTCGCTCAGAAGTGATTCCTTTTGCTCGATGGCGTTCGGGACGTCACCGCCGTAACCGACGTTCATGTCGGGGTGAAACTTCTTCGGCTGGATCTCGGAGACCCACTGATTGATCTTCCCGAGCAGGCCTTCGCCGCGGATGTCGCCGAGCGATGCGCTCGTCACGAGACGAATCGCGCAGACGTCTCCTTTGACGTTGCAGAAGTATCCCGAAGGAAAATCGTCGTGCTTATTGGCGCGTTCGCGCCACTTGTCCGAGTAGCCGCGGAGCCCCAGCGAGGCTTCCTTCTTGGTCTTCGCTGCAGCGGCAACACCGCCATCGGTGCCGTTCGCGGTCGTCCCGGCATCCGTCACCGTCGAAGCCGCACCGGCGTCGGCCGAGGGATCTGGCGTGTCGTCGGAGAGGTCGCTCACGAGGCCGCTACGGATCGCGATCTGGAGATCGAGCTTGGCTTCGGCCTCGACGAGCTCCTTCGTGTCGGCGTAGAGCCACTTGTTCTTCTCGAAGAACTCGCGGCTCTGCTTCGTTCCCGACTCGGCATAGGTGATGAGGTTGGCGCCGCACGCGTTCTTGCATGCATCGTCCTTGCACG
>JAHFDV010000142.1:1623-11750 GCA_023248815.1 Myxococcales bacterium | reverse complement strand
CATCTCCAGGATCGAGCACGGTTCGCGCCGCTGCCGCGAGCGCCGCCGTCCCACCTGCCGTAATGACGACGTTGTGAGGTTCGACCCAAGCGAATGCCTCGCGCGTCTTCAAACGTGCGACGACGGCATCGATGAGCTCCTTCGAACCGCTCGGCGTGCCGTAGCGAAAGAGTGACGTATCGGCGAGATCGAGCGAGGAATCGAGGGCCGGCGAGAGATACGTGTCGCCGAGGTGAAACGGAACGGCGTCGGCGCCGTGCGTCGCGAGCTTGCCCGCAAGACGCGAGAAGATGCTTTCGCGGAGAACATTCGCCGACTGCGAGAAGGTGGGGGAACGCGGCATGTCGGCGCGAGGCTACGCCGCGGAGGCGCGCGACATCGAGGCAATTCGTCTCGGGACTACATCGCGCACGTTGGAGCGGGTCGATCGGACCGACTTGAGGATCACGAGCCTTTTTTCGATGCATGCGTTCTGCACGGACGTGCGCGCTGGCGCGACGTTTGCTTCTCGTTCTTCACGACCACCCAAGGGAACCGAGCAACGCATCACCGCAGGTACGGGAGGACTCATGCGAACCGATAGCGAAACCGATCGAGCCGAACGAAACTCATCGCGCGAAGCGTCAAAGGTTCGGCGCCGGCGGTGGAGACTTCCCGCAGGACTTTCGAAATGCTCCTCGGTTGCAGCCCTCGCCCTCTCGCTCGTTGCCTGCGGGAACTCTGCGGAGTTCAGCGACACCACGGAGCAAGGGTTCGATCTCGTGGACGATCCCTCGCCTTCGCCGCTCGGAGAGAACGCGAAAGTCGAATACCGAGTTGGCGGGAGAAATGAGTGTTCGCGCGAGGTCGACAAGGCGACGGCCATCGCAGCACTTCACAAAGCGAAGAGCCTCGCGATTGCCAGGATCAAGGTCCTCGAAGAGTGCTCGTCGCTCGGCGGCAATCACGTCTTTGCGGAGTCGCTAGATGTCGTGCGCGGCGATGCTCGCAACGCTCTGCAGACGGGCGGTCATGGGTGCCCCACGTTCACGGTGGGCGCTTCGAAGCCCTATGTCGACTTCGAGGCCTACGCGGTCGTGGGCTATCGAGCCACCGTCGAAGAAGAAGTGCAGGGTGGCGACGCGTGGTGTGTACTCGACAAGCGTGATGGAACGATCGACGCGATGGCGATCTTCGTTTCGGCCGACAAGGCAGAGGCGTTCTTGAAGACGTTGTGATGCGCGGACCCGAATCCGAGCGCGCGTGAAGCACGAATCACCGTAGGCGCTACGTTGCGCGGATGCGTTGACCCCTCCGCATGGCCTCGAGTGGATAACGAGTTCCCCGCCAAGTGATGGCTCCCTGCCGCACGCACACCCACATCGATCGAAACACGATGAAGGCGGAGAGGCAGAGGCCAACGGGCAAGAAGAACGACGCGAAGAGCCGCTGGGCATCGAACTTTCGCTCCGCAAAATGCGTGTAGATGCCAAGGAATAGAGTCGACACCGCAACGGCGCCGGCCAGAGCCGCCTGAAACGCCGCGGCCACGAGAGTGCTCGAATGGAAGAAGACCGGCGAAAACGCGACGGGGCCCGCACCCACGAGAGAGAGAGAGGCACAAACCAAGAGCGTTTGCGTGACACTGTAGCTGCCGGCGATCGCGAACATGTTCTTCTCGAGACCGCGAACGGTCGCGCGAAAGGACGGATACCAGAGGAGCGAAATCTCACTCAGGCCGAGCCAGAGCTGACTCTTGCCTCCTGCGCGCTTCAGCACGAGCGCCAGTCCCGAATCGTCGGCCACTTCGAGCCGTAACCATTCGAGGCCTTCCGATCGGTCGTAGGTCGCGCGTCGAAATAGATTGAAGGCGCCGATTCCGACCGCGAAGTCGGCTTTGGGGTCGCGGACACGACGTTTCTGAATTCCTCCGAGGAGAAGAACGCCGAACGTACTGAGGGCGACGGTTTGGACGAATGATCGCGTCTCGACGAAAGGCACGGCCGTCAGGTGATCGAGCTCACCCCGCACCGCGAGCGTCACCGCCTTCTCGACGACACCTTGCGTGAAGATGATGTCCGCATCGGCGAAGAGAATCCATTCGCCCGTCGCATTCTCCAGCCCACGCGCCAGCGCATGAACTTTTCCGAGCCAACCCTCCGGAAGCGCATTCACGTGGACCGCGGAGAGACGCGGATCACGCGCGACCAAGCGATCGACGAGCGCGCCCGTTCCGTCGGTCGAGCGGTCGTTCACGAGAACGATTTGGAGATTCGGGTAGTCGACGCGGAGGAGTGAGTCGACGCTCGCTTCTATCGTCTCTACTTCGTTGCAGGCGGCGACGACGATGCTGAGCTTCGGCCATTCGTGGAGCGGGGGAGGCGATACTCCGCCGAGGCGCGGGGTGGTTGCGAACGCGAGAAACGCGCGAAGGACGAAGAACAGGTAGAGCGACGACGCGAAGACGAAGAGGACCTCACGAACGACGGCGAACGACATCAGCCCCCAGCTCCCGTTCGCCGAAGACGAGCGAGCTGAACGCGTTGAAGGATCGCGACCGCGGCAAGGATGCCCGTGGTGAGCGGCATCCCGACGATGAGGATGATCGCATTCGTGTCGCGGTACGTGACCCCGAGGAGCAACGCGAGATGCAGCATGAAGTCCACGCAAGCGGCGTAAACGACCGTCCCGAGCGCGACGAGGAGACTCACGGCCTCGACCCCTTCTTGGCTCTCTCGCGTCGGAGCGTCGCTCCTTGGCCAACGACGACGGTCCAGAGGGCGTACGTCACCGTGGGCCAAAGGACGCAGTACACGAGGAGGTTCGCGAGGCCGTATCCGATGCCGCGAGTCTTCGAGATCGACGCGCCCAAACCGTAGAGCGCTTTGATCGTCTGACCGAAGAGCCCCGCGTCCGAGGTGAGCCATGCCGGAAGCTTCGCCATGTGCGGGCATCCGTGATTGTGACAAAACCATGTGCAGCGGAGCGGATTGAGTGCCTCGACGGGGAGATGGGTGCGGAGCGTGAACGAAGGCGTCGCGACTACGTAGACGAAGATGGCGAGGAGGAGCACGACGGGCGCCCCGAGCAACACGCGCCGGCGGAGAGTAATTCCCTGGCCCATGCACACCATTCAGTCATCGATTCGGGTGCGTTGCACTTCCTTTGTCGCGGCGGGTCCTCGACGCATGGATCCTAAGCGACTAAAGAAGGCTCCTCATGGCACTCAAGAAGCCCGCCCTCTCCCCGCAGGTCACGACGCTTTGGGACTACCCGTCGCAGCACTACGGCAACGACGAGCAAGGAAGCCAAAGCTATCGCGGAGCGACGCCCTCCTACGTGATTTGGAACGTCATCAAGCGTTTCACGAGCGATGGAGAGAAGGTTCTCGATCCATTCTGCGGAAGCGGGACTGCGCTCGACGTCGCGCGTGATCTCGGTCGTGAAGGAATCGGGTTCGACCTCGCCCCGACGCGCCCTGACATCAAGCAGGCCGACGCGCGGAGCCTTCCGCTGAAAGCAGGCTCCGTCGATCTCGTCTTCATGGACCCGCCCTACGCCGACAACCTCGAGTATTCGGACGATCCGCGCTGCATCGGCAAGCTCAAGGCCGATGGCCGCTACCAGCGCGCGATGCGCCTAGTGCTCGACGAGGCAGCGCGTGTGCTCCGCGCAGATCGCCTGCTCGCGATTTATGTTTGCGACGTCTTCAAGAAGGGACGCGGCTTTCATCCGCTCGGCTTCGAGCTCTTCGAGATGGCGAAGACGCACTTCATTCCACACGACGTCATTGCGGTCACGCGCCACAACAAGACGCTGGAGATGGGAAACTATCGCAAGGCCGCCGACGAAGGAGACTTCTATCTCCGTGGCTTCAACTACTTGATGCTCTTTCGCAAGCGCACGGGCAAAGAGAAGATCGAAGGAGAACGCGGTGAAGGCGAGCCGGGCCCGAACGTGGGTCGCCCTCGCGACGACCGTCCGCGGGGCAAGAGATAGCTAGAGCGTTTCTCTTAGAGCCCCACCTTCGAAGCCCCGACCACGGAAGCGACGAGGACCGCACCAATTCCGAGGATGAGCCAAGGATTGGACACGAAGTAGGGGAACACCATCATGAGCAGTCCGCCGATGAGCTGGGGAATGCGCGTCTGCCGTTTCCCATAGAGAAAAATGCCGAACCCGAGCGTGCTCACGAGCAACGACGCAAGTAGTGAATTGCCGTCGAGCTCCATCGAGAGATCGTAGCACGCGAGCCACGTGCAGCATTCCCCCCGCCGAGTGAGGCGCTCACGAAGCCGGAAGTCTTCTCTCGATGTGCTCGATCAAGCAACGGTACAGCGTCGCACTTCTCGGATCAGACTCGTTGAATCGCGCCGAGAGATGTTCGTCGAGAAACTTCACCGTCTCGTAGTGCCACTCCTTCGGTCGCGACGGGAGCGAAGCGTCCGCCTCGCGGAGAAGGTTCGCGGCGTATGCGAACGCCATGATGTCGAGACTACCGCTGCGAAACGTTTCGAACGGAGACACCGCGAACTTGATTCCGAATCGCAGCTGGAAGCTCTCGGTTTTGACGGCGGCGTGAAACCTACTGCTATCGAGAAGGTAGACGTGGAAGAGCGAAGCCTTCTTGCGCTCGATTTCGACCTTCGTGAGATCGATCACTTTCGTCTCCATCGAGCTCTGCTTCATCAGAAGGAGCTCGTTGTCCCCGATGGGAAAAGGGAGAACGGAGGAGCCGTGGCCTTCGGCTCGATCGTAAGCATTCAGCTCGTCGCTCGCGAGAAGCTGGAGGCCCTCGACCTCTTCCGCTCCCGTGTAGAGCGGAATCCAGACGTTGAAACATCCTCCAGCGAAATCGGCGTCCTCGACGTCCTTGTGCCAGAGCTGGAAGGAGTCGCCCGAGCCTGACGGCGTGAAGAGCTCGTCGAACACGACGTAAACAGGTCGCCCCAGATGTGCCTCGACCGCCTTTTCGATTTTTGCATAGACGTTCGACGCAAGAAGCCGCGTCGAGCATGGCCAGCACGTCGCCCGCTTTTGATTGAAGTGTGAGCTCTTGATGATCTCGAGAAGCTCGCGGACGTCCGCATTCGAAAGTGCAAAAAGCTCGTCCATGCGATTCGCATCGTATCAACCGACGCAGCCCGCGGCAAATCGCCTCGATAGAGCTGCGTTAGAGCGAAGTCTCCACCGGAAGCGAGTGGCAACTCTGCTCCTCGTCTTCTCTCCAGTGAATGGTTCCCGAATAGTCGAGAACGACGTTGCCCGACTCGGACGTCGCCTTCACCGTGACGCTCGTCGGCTCAGGTCCACCTTCCCCGAACGTGAGCACCGCGCTGAGGTGCGACGTTCCATCGGAGTTCCGGGTGATCTTTCCGGATAAGAGAGTAGGTGGTGGCGTCGCTTGCCCGAGTTCGCCGTCTACCGGCGTGGCGTCGACACACTGGGCTTCGACACAAGTGTGGAACGTGACCTTCGAGATCTCTTCGAACGAGATCGCGAGGTCGCGCGTGAGCGTGACGGAGCGATAGTAGTAAACGGCGTCACATGACTCACTCTCGCACGCAGGAAGCACCGAGCCGCAAGCGAGCAAAAGCGTGAAAGCACCGAAATAGCGTGCGCCTTTGGAAGACAGACCATTCGAACAAGAAGCTAATTTCATAGGACCTCATCCCTTTAACGAAGGCCTCCTAAATTGTGTAAACCGCATCCGCACTTTTTTTTCGCAAGCCCGCGCCAGCAACCTGTGACCAGGCGCGAGCGGCGTCCCATCGCGCCCGAGCTCCGGTCGCCCATCGCGCCAGCGAGCAACGGACAAAAAGCGCATCTCCCTAACCATCGCGCTCCAACTCTGGTCGGCCAATCGCGCCAGCGATCCGCGAGCGGCAGCGAGCCCAGCAACGGACAAAAAGCGCATCTCCGCAACCCTCGCGCTCCAACTCTGGGCGGCGAATCGCGCCAGCGATCCGCGAGCGGCAGCGAGCACAACAAAGGAGCGCTTCCGCACACACGCTTGGCAACGAAGGATGAATCGCGGCCCTCGCCCGTCGGGGCCGCGCATTCATCCGTTGCCTAGATGGTGCGGACTAGCGGAGAGCAAGGGATTCGAACCCTTGGTGAGCTTGCACCCACACCTGATTTCGAATCAGGCTCCTTCGGCCACTCGGACAGCTCTCCACTCGCGAACTTCCTAGAATCGGCGCGAACTGTCAAGGCCAACCGCGCAAGCTTCACGCTGGAACCCGGCATGGCTGGTTCTTGGCACGTCACTCGACGACGACGATATCGCCGCCACCGCGACCGAATACTTCGGGGCTGTACATCTCTTCGGCCTTCGGGGGCACGGCAACGAACGTTCCAGGCGTCGTTGCGCGTGCGACGTACGCGTAGTCGTGGACGCCTTCCCAAAGGAGCGAGGTGAACGCTTCGACGCGCTCGTCGCGCATGTTCTGGTGCTCGTACCAACTGCGGCTCCAATACGAGTTGATGTTCGGCTGCTTTTCGTCCACGGGAATTTTCCCCGTGACGGCAAGCGCCGGGTTCATCGGCTCGAAGCCTGCGGGAAGTCCGTCGACGAGGGCTACGTGGTAGCGGCGCGCTTCGTTGAACATTGCAAGTCGCACGCGAACTTTCGCTCCGGCCCTCACGTGCCACACGCCTTTTTCGTCTTGGCGGACATCGGATGCGTTTTCTGCGCCTTCGTACGTGCGCGTCACCGAGAAGCCGCGATCCATGGGCGGCGGCTTCAAATCCTTCGGCGCGTATTGCATGCCGATGCGGAAGTAGAGCCTTCCTGCGCCGTCTTTCTGCAAGATGACATTCTCGTCCTTCGTCGTCGAGAGCGCCGAAAGCGGAATGTCGACGTGATGGCGATCGGCGTTGTATCCCTTGAACGCATGCTCTCCCGCATAGCGCTCACCGAGCCAAGCGCGCGCGACGAAGTTCGGCGTCGTCTTTTCGTAGGTGTTGAAATACTTGTCGAGCGCGAGGAGCACGAACGCATTCTCTTGCGTGTTGTACCAGTGCCCTTTCTTTCGCTGCGCGAGAAGCCCCGTCACGAGCTTCGGAATGACGTCGTTCTTCGGGTCGTCACCGATGAGAGCTTCGAGAAGCACCGCGTCGTCGCGACGATCGGAGTGGAGAAGGACGTGGTCACCGTCGCTGTAGCTTCCGACGAAGTGTGCCGCTCCCGCAGTTTCGCTCACGCGATTGGCAAGGTGACGGCGAATGTCCGCGATCTCCTTTTGCGAACCAGGATCCCCCGAAAGCACCGGAAGAATCCAGCCGATCGTCTCCATCGTGAGCTTCTGGAGATCTCCCGAAACCTCACGAATGAGGCCCTTCGCTTTCGGACGATCCGTCTGCCCGCCTCGATGACGAACGTAGGTCGCATACGCAATCAGCGCGCGCCGCGATTCGGGGCCGTACCAATGTGGGATGTGCGATTCGATCTGCGCGAGGTAGCTCAGGGCCCGCGTAATCATCGTCTCCGAAATGGGGAAGCCCTTCTCTTTGGCGCGGAGGAGCGAATGCGTGACGTGCACCGTCACGTAAGGCTCCGTGTCCGACGACGGCCAGAAGTCCCAGCCGCCGTTCCAGTTCTGTCGTGACTCGATGCGCTTTGCGTCGCGGGTCACCGTATCGAGCATGACTTGCTTCGAAGGAAGCCCCTCGGCTTTGAACGCGGTGAGCACGTCGCGCAGCGCGGCAATCGCGACGATTCGCGAAGCAAGCTGCTCGTTGCATTCGTAAGGATAGCGAACGAGATAGAGCACCGCGTCCGTCAGCGCGTGGAGTGCCGTCGACGAAGTCGTGATCTCGAGACCGCCGAACGAAGGCGCGGCGTCGCTCGGCATTTTCACGGCCTGCGCAATCGCTCCTTGATCGATCGTGCCATAGGTCGCAAAGGCCTCCGTCGTCGCGGGGGTCCAAACGGGAATCTCGACGGTCGCGGCATCGGACCCACCGCCGCCGGAAGCGACGATTTGGAAGCGTGCCTTGCCGACGGACGCGGCGCTCACGGGCAAACGAACTTCGACGCGATCGTTTGCCGCGATATTGGTCTTTCGCCCCGAACCTTGCGTGAGCGTCGCGTTCTTCGCGCGCACCGCGAGCGACACCGAGAGCGGCTTGTCGGTCTGATTCTGCACGACGATCGGGAGCTCGAACTTGTCTCCCCAGTTGAGGAAGCGCGGCGCCGACGGTCGGACCATCAACGGCAAACGCGCGGTGACGTTGGACTCGCCTTGACCGAATTGACGCTCGCTACTCGTGGCGAGCGCCATGATGCGATAGCGCGTGAGATTGTCGGGCAACTTCACGTTGATCTCGACGCGACCCTTTTCATCGGTCGCGACCTTCGGCAAGAACGCCGCCAACGCGGAGAAGTTCGTGCGTTCCGTGATGGGCTTTTTGTTCTCCGCGTTCGCTGGCTCGTTTGCGTCTTGGCGCGCATCCTTGGCTTGAACCGAGCTCTCGGACTTCTTCTTCTCCATCCTCATCTCCGCCATCGGTGCTGCGGAGGGCGCGGGCGTGCTCGGATACGCGCGACTTGCCTTCGCGGGCGCCCCACGTCCGCCTCCGCCATAGCCGATCCCAGAAAGGCCGAGGCCGCCCGGGGAGTCGTCCATCGCGCGCGCGAGTGCGTTGGCGAGCTTCGCGGCGTCCGGCTTCGCGAGCTTCACTTGGCTTCGCGAGCCCAGCTCGTTCACCGAAGAGCCGCGATTCGGATAGAAATCCTTGAGCATGTCCGGGAGCACGTAACCGGAGAGGGCGAGCACGGCTTCGTCGACGACGATGACGGCAAGATCACTCTTCACGTCACGCCCGTGAATGTCCGAAGTGTGGAGTGCGATCGTCGTCTTGGCTCCCGGGGCGACGAAAGCGTCCTTCGGCGTCACGTCGACGACGATCTTTCGCTCGTTCGGCGGGATGGAAATCAACACCGTTGCGCTCGCGTAGGCCGGCCTGCGCGGAAGCTTCGCGTCGGGCTCGCCCTGCTCGTTTTCTCGCGTGTTTTGACCGAGCAGTGAGACGGTCGCATAGATGTTCGGCGTGTAGCCCTCTTCGATCTTCACCTTGACGACCTTCGTCGTCGAATCGAAGTGGATACGCTCGAGCGAAACGAAACCTTCGCGCGCGATCGTCACGAGGGCCTCCGCCGGAGCGAACGGCGCCACGACGAGGATCTCGGCCGTGTCTCCTGGGAGATATTCTTTCTTGTCGGGAATGATCTCGGCGACGTCACCCGTCACGTCGCGATTTTTCGGCATGTTTTGCCCGACCACCCAAATCGTAAGATCGGTCTGGCTCTTTCGGCCGATCGCGTCGGTGACGATCGCCGTCACTTTGTAGCGACCCGAATCTTTCGTCGCGAGCACGCAGGGGAGCGGGGCTTCCGTCGATTCGATCGCGCACGTCTGGACATCGGTTTCGATGCTGCGGTACTCGCCGCGCACTTGCTCCCAGTCGAGCTTGGCGCTGCGAATCGAGACCTTTTGCTTTGGGACGGCCTTGCCATCGAGGTCGGTGACGAGCGCTTGAAGTCGAATGTTCTCGCCTGTACGCACGAAGCTCTTCTCGAGCTTCACGCCGACGGTGACGTTCGACGGGTGAACGAGCAACGTCGAAGTCGCTCCCCACGCTTGCCGATTGACGTCTTCCATCGACGCCGAGACGTTGACCGAAATCGGGTAACCGGGATCCGTCGAATCGAAGTCCAAGCGAAGGCGATGGTTGCCTTCACCGTCGGTCGTCGCTTTCCAGTCGGCTGTCGTCTTGTTGCGCTTCGGATCCGGCGCGCGCGAATACCAATCGGCGTAACCCTTTCCGAAGTGAAAGTCGCTGCGGCTCGGCGGCGAATAAGAGCCGACGCTCTGGGAGACGTTCCAATTGACCGGCGCCGTCGGGAGTCCGCCGCCCGAGTAATATTTGCCGGAGACCGTCGCGACGGCGTGCCCACCGACGACATGTCGATCGCCTTCGACGGCGATTCCGACCTCGAACTCAGGCCGTCGGAACTCTTGAATCTCGAAGCTGTGGTACGCGAGATAGGTGCCGAGATGCACGGAGGCGCTTCCGAGATTCGCCGTCGTCGGAATCGTGAATGCGAGATCGAAGCTCGACTTCGCATCCACCGAGAACGTGCC
>JAHFDV010000142.1:0-1613 GCA_023248815.1 Myxococcales bacterium | reverse complement strand
GCGCCGCGCGCGTCGGTGACGGTGAACGGAAGATCTTGCAGCTTGTCGGCGAACTGGACGTCGCCGCGCACGCCCGGGGTGATGGTCCGCACCCAGCCCTTGAGATGAACTTCTTCGGTCGGCTTGTACATCTTGCGATCGTCGACCACGAACCAGGGCGAGCGAGTTGAAGGGGAGGTCTGATGGAGCCCGAGATTCGAGCTCCAACGATCTTGGCGCGCGAGGAACGCGAGGTCTTTGCCCTTCGCTGCGATGAGCATCTGACCGTTGTCGGTTTCGGCAATCGGCAACGGGAAGCGCGCGAGGCCGTCTTTGCCCGTCGTCTTTTCGATGCCCTTCGGATAGGCCACGACCACGACGCCTTCCGTCGGTGATGCCGTAGCAAGATCGCTCGTCCAAGCAACGCCTTCGCTCGGATCCCAATGCACGTCGAGACCGAGCTTCGTGACCTGAATCCACTGACGCACCCACTGTCGGTCTTCTGGGCGCGCGGCTTGCTTCGTCGGTTCGACGATCGCGAGCACCTGCCCCAAACCTTCGGTGAGTGCCGGCGCGAGATCGATCTGCGTCTCGGCGAGCTCGTCGGAGACACCGGCAACCTTGATGACTCGCTCGCTCACGAGCTGACCGGGCGGTGTCTTCAGCTTCAGCTCTTGATCGAAGGCTGCGCGAAACGCATTGTATGCAGCGTAATCTTGCGGACGCACGCGGTAGAGCTTCACGCGCAAGTCCTTCTGATTGATGCTGAAGACGGACAGCTTTCCGGAGGCGAGCGGATCCGCGACGATCATCGAATCGTCTTCAGAGAAGAGCGTGGGCGAAGCGTTTCCGACCGTGATGCTCGTCTTCGCGTCGGTTCCGAGAATTTGTCCGAAGCGGTCGTGGAGCTGCGATGCGAACGTGAGTTTGTAGGTCGTCTTGCCTTTCGAGCGGCCGACGACGTTGACGTACGAACCACTCACGGTGATTTTCGCGCCGGGAAGCTCGGGCTCGATCGTGACGAGCTTCTTGTCGAAGCTGGAGGCCTCGAGCGCGTTCGTGAATTCGAAGCTCCAGCCGCTGAATGGCGGACAATGCTTCTCGTCCCAACCGCAGTGTGCGGCGACGAACCTCAAAGGACCGTAAGTGAGGAAGCTGTAGCTCTGGTCTGCCGTCGAGCCCAGTGGACCTTCGGCGGAAGGCGAGCCCTTTGGGATCGTCACGACGATGTTGGATGCGAGCGGGAGTGACGCCTTCGCCTTGATCGCCAACACGTGTCCCTTGTTCTCTTCGTTGGACGTGAACGATCGTGCGGAGTCGTCGTTCTCGATCTCTTCCGGCGTCGCCAAGCGCACCTCGACGGGCGATCCCGATGCGGTGACGCGCACGCGCGAGAGGAGCGCATTCACGTCGATCGCTTGATCGAACGCGAGGACCATCAACGGATCGCGCTCGACGCTGGTGCCGTGCGGCCAATCGTTCACGAGGCGAAGGGGCGGCGTCGCGAATTGAAAGGCGACCGACTTTGCGAGCGTGTTGCCCGCGAGGCTCTTCGTGCCCGCCGCGACCTCGACGGCGTATTTCGTCGCCATCGGGAAACGGGTTTTCGGCCTGAACTGCGCGGTCTTCGTGCC
>JAHFDV010000504.1 GCA_023248815.1 Myxococcales bacterium | reverse complement strand
AAGAGCGAGCTTCGTAGGTGCCAGGAGCCGGCGGCGCGTAGCGGTCTGGATCGATCGGGCTCTCTGCGGAATTCAGCTTCGCGCTCTTCGCGCGTTCGAGACCGCGCTCGCCCTCGGAATCTTGCGGCTTCATCCGAAGAACGCGACGCCATGCATCGGCGGCTTCACGCGCATCACCGAGCTGCTCTTCCCAGATACGCGCGACCTTGCGAGCGAGCTCCGCGCGGATGCCCGCATCTTTGCCGCGAAGGATCTCGTCCTCGTAGAGCTGCGTGAGGCCGCGGTAGTCGCCGAGCTCGCGAAGCAGCGACGCGAGATCGGCGAGGACCTCGGGCTGGTTGGCGGAGAGATCGTGGAGGCGTCGAAGATCGCTCGCGGCGCCCGCGCGATCATCGAGCTTTTCCCGGCGAACGGTCGCGCGCTTGGCGAGAAGTTGGCGGACGAGCACTCCGTCGAACACCTCTGACAACGCACGGGTGAGGGCACCTTCGGCGCGCCGGAAGTCGAACACTTCGGTCGCGAGGTCGTCGAGTGCCCGCAGTGATCCCGCGTCGACGTGGGAAACGATCGCGTCGCCGAGGTACTCGAAGGCGAGATCGATATCTTTGAGATCGCGTCGTGCAATGAGCGCGGCGCGCTCGAGAAGAAGAGCGCGCGTCTTCCCTCCGTCGCGTGCGCCGCCACCACCTGCGGCAAACGCTCCCGCGAGTGCGCGCTTGAGCGGCTCTTCGCCGCGGCGTGCGACCTCTTCGAGAAGCGTGAGCGTGTCTTCTTCGGGAACGCCGAGGAGCGCGAGCTCGAAGAATCCCCGAGCGCGTTCGATGCTGCCACGCGCGGCGGCGATTTCTGCGGCCTTCGCGAGCGCGCGAATGCGATCACCCGCGACGCGGTAATGCGAGACGTGCCGCTCGTAGAGGTCGACGACGTCTTCGGATCGCGGCGCGAGCTCGGCGAGCTTCGCAAGGAGGGGCTCGGCTTCGAAAGGAGAGAGTCCGATGAGTCCAGGTTCAGCGAACTGAATGGCCTCTTCTGGATTCACGCCGGCCTTCACGCGCGTCGATGCCTGACGAACGTACTCGGTGGCGCGTTCGATTCCGGTGAGATCGCGGAGGAGCACTTCCTGCGCGATGAACTGCGCATCGAGATCCGAGGTGCGCATCGCGAGGTCCTCGAGCTTCGTCGCGAGCTCGTGATCTCCGCCGCGCGCGCGAATGACTTCGCTACCGACGCGGACGGCATCCTGATCACGGCCGACCGCCGAGAAGCGCTGGAAAGCGCCGCGCAGAGCGGTCGTGCGTTCATTCGAGGGACGCGCCTCGAACCACCAATCGACGAGCTTCGCCGCGACGATGCCTTTCCATTCGAGGCGATCACCGAGCTCGACATAGTAGTCACGAATTCCGGCGTCGCCTTGATCCGCGAAGTCGGTGAGGGCCGCGAGCGCTTCTTCGCCCTGGTGAAGCTTGTCGGCGAGGATGCCGGCGAGCTTCTTCGTCATCGCGATGGCTTCGGCCTCGTCGCCCTCGATCTCGATCTGCTCTGCGAGAAGGGTCGCCACGCGGTCCCACTGTTCGGTCTGCTCGCAGAGGTAGGCGAGGCGCGCGAGTGCGTCGTAGTCTTCTGGGTCGCCCTTGCGGACCGTGTCGAGTGCGCGAATCGCGGCTTTTTGATCGCCCGCGTTTTCGTAGAGGCGCGCGAGACGCTGCGCGACGAGGCCGCGCTCTGCGGGATCGGCGATGAGCTTGAGCTCGCGTTCGAGCGCATCGGTCGCGGCGACGACGTTGTCACGAGCTTCTTGCAAGTCGGCGATGGCTTGAAGGGCCGGACGGCACGTTGGATCGAGCTCGGCGAGAATTCGCTCGTAACGACTGATCGCCGTGTCGATGTCGCCGATGCCGTCGGCGAGAATCTCGGCCTCGCGGAGAGCGATACGTGACTTGTCTGCGTTGTCGATCGCGATGTTGCCGAGGCGACGAAGAAGGGTCGCGGCTTCGTTGTGATCGCCACGCTCGAGGGCGTGATCGACGAGCCGTTCGATGGCCTCGCGGTCGTCGCCGTCTTCGAGGAGTCGGAGCCAGAGGTCTCGCGTGATTTCGCGATCGGTGAGATGTGCTTGGGCGAGCTGCGCAGCTTCTCGGCGAATCGCAACGCGACGCTGCCGATCGGAGATGCGCGACGCTCTTCGTCCGAGGAAGTCCACGAGGCGCCCGTACGAACCGACACCGCGGAACTTTGCGGCTACGGTCTCCGCGTAGCCGTCGTTCGATGCGTCGAGCTCGCTCGCTTGCTCGAGAAGGGCGAGCGAAGCGGCCTCGTCGCCGGCCTTTGCACGCAGCTCGGAAGCGCGCGCGAAGTGCGTCGCTTGTTCGCGGCTCTCGCGCGAGATCCCTGCACGTTGAGCAGCAGCTTCTGCGGCGCGTTCCCATTGTTCGGTGGCGGCGAAGCAGCGCTCCGCATTTTCCCAAAGGGTGGGAGTACGAAGGAGCTCGGCAGCGCTTTCGAAGGCCTGCGCCGCGCCTTTCGTGTCGCCGAGATCTTCACGCGTCTCGCCGAGCTTCTCGAGGAGCTTGCCGCGCGCGCCTGGATTTTCGATCGACGCCACGTGATCGGAAATGAGCTGCGCAGAGCGATCGAGCTTGCCCGCGCGCTCGAAAAGGCGTGACGCGTTGACGAGGGCGCGTTCGTCGTCGGGGATGAGACGAACGATGCGTGCCCACGTTTCACCTGCGCCGACGAGATCGCGGCGCTTCGTTTCATGCAGAGTTGCGAGACGGCGTTCGACGCCGAGCTTCGCTTCGAGGTCAGTGGAGGTCGCCGCCTCTTGCTCGAGGTGAATCGCGAGGTCGTCCCAGCGTTGATTGCGCTCGAGAATGCGACCGAGCGCGACGCGTGCGCCTTCGTCGCTGCGGTCGAGAACGAGGAGCTGGCGGAAGGCAGCGATTGCGCCGTCGGGATCGCGAAGGGTTCCTTCGCAAAGATTCGCGATCTCGCGGAGGCGCTCCTTGCGGGTATCGAGCGTGGTCGCAACGGCCGGCGTCGCGCGCACGGACGCGACGAGCGTGTCTTTCAGCTGAGCGTAGTCTTTGCGTACGCGGAGCTGCTCTTCGACGGCTTGCAACGCCTCCGTTTGCGTCGGATCGAGGTCGAGCACTTCCTTGTACTTTGCAAATGCTTCGGGCTTCTTGCCTTTGCCTTGAAGCATCCGGGCGGCATCGAGCATGCCTTGAATACGCTCCAGCTCGGCTGCTCCGACGATTGGAGACGGTGCGATGAAGTCGCGATTGGCGCGTGACTCGCCCGTCTCTTTCGCGGCTTTCGGAATATCGACGACGGCTGCGCTGGTGAGCTTCGAAGGCTCCTCGACGGCGGGACGAATCTTCGGCGGATCGCTCTCGCGTGAAGGATCGATGTCCGCGTATTGCCGGGCGACCTGCGCTTGGAGACCAGCAGGGTTCGCGCGGAGGTACGTGCGCGCGCGAAGGAGAATCGTCTCTTCGTCGTTCGCCTGCCGTGCCTGCGTTACGAAGATGTCGAACGCTTGATCGCTTCCGGGGTCGATGTCGAGCGCGCCACCGATGTACGCAATGCCGTGCTCGCCCGGGAAGTCGGTCGCGAGGGCGACGAGGAGGTCGTGCGCGCGTCGCTTTTCTGCGGTCGAAACAGGCTCGCCCGCGTGAATGCGCTCGAGAACGCTGCCTGCGTACTCTTGGCGGAGAGTCGGATTCGCTTCCTCGATTTCGAGCGCGCGCAAGATCGCGCGGCTGGCCCCCGCGAGATCTCCCGCCGCCTTACGCGTGCGCCCTTCGTCCCGCAGAATCGCGAGGCGCCTCTCGGGATCACTCTCGAGCTCGAGCTCGCGATCGTAGAGGGCGAAAGCCTCGTGCCACGACCCGAGCGACTTCATCACTTCGCGCGCGTGGTAGATCGCGTAGTTGCCCGTCGGGTCGAGCTCCATCGCCTTTTTGAAATGTTCGAGTGCGCGCTTCGGTTGACCGACGGCCGGATCGAGAAGGGTCGTGCCCAACTCTTCTTCGAGAGCCGCGAGCTCAGCCGTCAAGTCGGGCTCGGTCGCGAGACGCGGCGCGAGATACTTGATCCGGCGATCAAGAAGAGCCGCAAGGGCTTTTTGATCCTGGTGATCGCGATACACCTGGGCGAGGCGATCCGCGGCGCCGCGGTTCGAGGGGTCCTTGTCGACGGCCGACTTGAAGAGCTTCGACGCGCGCTGCACGTCGTTCAAAAATTCGAGAACGACGGTGCCGGCCTCTGCGAACCAATACGCAGCTACCGAAGGATCTGGAGTGCGGCCTCCGATTCGCTCGAGCAGCTCCGCGTACGCGGGCGTGTC
>JAHFDV010000141.1 GCA_023248815.1 Myxococcales bacterium | reverse complement strand
CAGCATGTACGCCGGTCCCTTGTGCAGGCGGATGACGGGCACACCGCAAACCGCCAATGCCGCTCCGCAAAACCCAACCCCGTCTTCGGAGTAACCCATCGCAAGCGCGTCGGCGCGTTCCGCTGCGTTCGCGGTGTAGAAGTGAATGTTGTTTTTTTGGAGTCGGTAGACGGGAGGGTGACCCCCGTTGCCGGAGGCGTACCCGCTGAAGACGGCGCCCTCGTTCGTGTAGCCGTAGAGGTTCACGGCATTGGCGACCTCCGTGGGCGAAAGCGAGTAGATCGCGTCGCCACTTGGTTTCGTCAAGCGGCTCACTGGCAGGGCATCGGAGCAGGCGGCGGGCAGCGAAGGTGTCGGGGGCGGCACGTTCGCTTCTGCGTCGTCGCTCGCATCGCCTGAAGCAACGTCCGCTGCGTGATCGGCGTGGTCGTTGGAAATCGCGGCATCGGAAGGAGCGCGATCATCGTAATCGTCGACGGAGAGCAACACCGAACACGCAAGGCTCGGAGCGAGCACGAGCGCGAACGCAAAAGTGGCACGAGGGTGCGACATGCCAAGTGCGAGTTTAGAGCAAACCTTCCCGGCCTGCACGGATGGCTCCTCCCGCGGGGATTCTACTGGCCCATCACCGTCCGGAGAAGTCGCGCGGCGTCAGGGAACCGTCATCGCGAACGTCGGAGTGGAGCCGGTGCCGATGCTCGGCCATCCGTCTGCGCCCCACGTGATCATCGCGAGATGACCGAAGCGTCCCTTCGATGCGTCTTCCGTGCCGTTACCGAGCGCAGGCCATGCATGAAAGAAGAAGTAGTCGACTCCGTGCGCCGCGACGACGGAGCCGTGCCCCGGTCCGACCCACGCGCCGTTGTTGACGAGAATCGGGTCGCTTTTTTTTTCGTATGGGCCCGTCACCTTGTCGGCGCGAGCGACTCCCGTTCGGTAGCGGTAGTTGTAATTGTTGCCGCTGTAAAACATGTAGTACTTGCCGTTGCGCTTCACGACCCACGGAGCTTCGACAATTCCGTTCTCCCATCCGAGCGAGTTGCGAAGGACCTCCACGAAGCCCGTTCCAGGCTCGAAAGAAAGTCCGTCGGGTGCGATCTGTCGCATCGTGATCGTCGTTGCTTGGCCGACAGAATTTCCGTCGAGTTTGGCGAACAGGTAGCGAATGCCGTTGTCGTCTTCGAAGAAATTCGAGTCGATGATCCCGACCGGGTTCTCGAGGAGAGGACCGCCCGTCGTCGTGAAAGGGCCGAGCGGCGACTTCGCGGTTGCGACCCCGATCGAAAGCCGATCCGAACCGTTGACGGCGGTGAAGTAGGCGAGGAAGTTGTCGCCAGCCTTGTGGATCTCCGGCGCCCAATCGCGAAAGCCGTTCGCCGACCAACTTGCCTTTCCAGACGGCAACACACTCACCCCCGTGTCGCCCCACGACACGAGATTGCGCGACATGCGAATCGGAAATGATCCGCCCGTACACACCATGTAGAAAGCCGGCCGCGCATCAGGCGCGTTGAGGATGCCGGGGTCAGGGCAGTCGAATGGGACGACCGGATTCGTGAAGGCAGGCACCGGTCCGCCGAGCACTGCGCCCTTGTCGTCTTTGGGCATGTCTTGCGACGGCGTGAGCGCGGCTTCCGGAATCGGAGCGAATGCTTCTTCGCCCTTCGCCCAAGAAAGCGTGAGTGTTCCATCTCCGGTCCACTGAAAGTATTCGACGCGGAGGGAGTGACGTCCTGCGCTCAGAGTGGTTTTACCCTCGTCGTCGCGCGGCGCGTGCTGCGTCCAGGCATCGATCACGACTGCGTCGTCGACATACACGCGGATGCCGTCGTCGCTGTTCGACTTGAGGCGCAGATCACCCGCGAGCGGCATGTCGAAGGTGGCGGTGAATCGGATCGAATAGAACGTGCCGTCGAGCCCGGCGCCAGGCGAAGTGCTGCGTGTCGCGAAGGAGGGACTCGATTCGATGCGCGACATTCGGAAGTCACGAAACTGGTCGTAGTAGTCCGCGCGAACGCCGGTCTGCGGAATCTGCACGTCCTCTGCGGCGGACCCACCGTCCGCGGTCGCGCCGTCTGGCTGTGACTGACGCGGCGGGTCTTCCGCTGACTCCGTGAACTCCCCCGAAGCGCTACAGGCGACGGCGAGCGTCATGAACGTCGTGAATAGGATTCTGTATTGCATCGGTGATTCACTCGCTCCAGTGATGAAAACGCGGGGATCGCTCGAGTACCCCGAGCCGTCGCATCAGGAGCTCATCGAGAAAGTTTTTTGCGAAGGAATGAAATCGCAGCGTAGGTGCGGTCGCGCCTCCCCGTGGAGGTGAGCTCTCGCTTGCTGCGGAGAAGCCGACTCGTTTCGTTGCGCGCGAAAGAGAAAGCGTGAGACGGCAGGGCGCATTTGCAGCGAGTTTCGCTAGTTTTTTGCGGCGAGCAACTAGTGTGGCTGTGCGCGCCCACCCCGCGGGCACGACTTAATCGGGAAACCGCTACGTTTCTTCGCTCCTTCGCCAGAGCTTAAAAGAGCGAAGGATCATGCACGATCCGCCCCTGCGTGAGCTCGCTCACGCGACGAGCGAGTCGCTTTCATGCACGCTCATTGCGCTCTCGTCCCTGCAGCAATCGTCGTCGCGGTCGCGCTGCTCTTCGGACGGCGCAAGCGCGCGCGGCTGAGCGCGACTCGCTTACGCGCAGCGCCCGAGGGAGATGGCCTCGAGTGCATCGGCTCGGCCCCTGCGCGTGAGACCGAAAGGCGGAGACTACTTGTTCAACCACTTCTCGAGGTCCGTCGCGACGCCGAGGAGAGGACCGACGTCGACCTTCACGGAGGACGTGAAGATGCTGTCCTTGTCGAAGACGAGCTGCCAGGCATTGCCCTTGCCGCTCTTCTTGTCGCACGGAAGATAATAAGTGCCGAGCCGCTCTTCCGCGTCGGTGTAGCGAGAGAAGGTCACGACCCGCGTCGGGCCCTTGCAGGTCGGAACGTCTTCGGCATCTACTTTCTTCACCGTCGGAACCTCGTCGAGGTTGAACGCTCCGAGGATGCTCTTGATGTCCGTCAGAGCCGCCGTCCCGAAGTGTGAAGGCCCGCCGTCGGTGCGGTTTCTGACTTCGAACTTCACGAGATGCGCGCCGTTGATCAAGTCTCCCAAGGTGGCAGGAGCCGTCTCGAACTTGCGGAGCTCTGCGATGTCACTTGATTCGATATGGTAGATCTTGCTGTCGGCCGTGATGCTCTCGCGAAGGTAACCCTTCACGCGCCCCGACTTCGGGAGCTTCGGTTCATCCTTGCAGCCGAATGCGATCTCTAGCTTGACTTCATGATCGTCGTACTCGCGCGTCATGTCTTCGAACCCGACGAGGAACTGCGCGTTCTCCCCAAAACAGCGGCCGCCGCTTTCGAAGTCGTAAGAGTGATCGCCTGAAACCGGTTTGAGCGTGTTCAAGGACTTTCCGAGTCCGAGGTTCTTTCGAAGGGCCGCGAGTCGGCGCGGATTCTCGATCGAGACGGGTAGCTCGAAAGGACCGTGCATCAAGAGGTTTCCCTTGGACGTGACGAGGCCGACGTTCGCTTTCGTGAGGAACGTCTCTGTGGCTGTCACTTGACCTTCGCTGGCGCCGATGGCCTCGACCTCCGTGCTGCATCCCATGCTCAGGGCACTGACGGCCACGATTGCTTTCACCCAGGGCAACACCGTTTCGGTTTTCATGATGTGACTAGCTAGAGCAACTCCGATGCCAACACTTACATGGAGGCAGAGGTGCGTAGTCCTCGCTGTTTGATGCGTTGCGTGGGATCCGCCGACGCTCGCGTGGGTAATGCTGGATCCGCCAAGTGAATGTATTTTACACTTAATAAGAGGCGAGTCGCGAATCGCTTCGAACGGATTGGCCTGAAGAATGAGACTTAAATAGAGGTGTCCCGTCGAGCGCTGTGATCCTTAAATAGCCGCACGCTCCGTCGACAACGAATCCTCGACCAATAAGATCTGCGGATGCGCATGATCTTTCTTTCGTCTTCACTATTCCTCGCGGGCCTTTGCTTCGCGAGCCTCGCCTGTTCATCGTCCGACCCGGACGAGCTCGACGACACTCCCCGAGAGGACGCTGGGTCCAAGAAGGACACGGGCGCGGAAGAGGGAGACAGTGGAGGTGCCATCACGCTCGACGGATCCATCGATCTCCCCGATGCGCCCAGCGTCGTCGACGCGGGCACGGATGCGATGCTCCCGACGACAGCGCCTGGGCTCACGTACACGCTTGCGGGAATCAAATACACCGACGACGAAGCGTTCGGTAAGCACTCGCCGGCGAAAGGCTTCGAGACGAAGGTCTACGGCTATGGGAGCAACAAGGCCGCAAAAGCTGGACTCTACACGCGTCTCATCATCGATGGCGGCTTCCCGACGACGGTCGGAGACTATGGCTGCTCGGCGGCCACGACTCCAACTACGGGAGTCTTCGAGCTCATTGGTCAGGGGTGGACGCGCGATGCGACGAGCCCGTGCGTGATTCACATCACGTCGTCCTCTACGACGAGCCTCGTGGGCACCTTGACGGCTACGTATATGAAGGCGGGGCAAACCTCGCCCGTCACGGCGTCGTTCAACTACCCCATAAAGACGAACTGAACGTCAACGAAAACCGGGACCACGCGATGAAACGCGGGTCCCGGATGACGTTGCTCAGAGCGCTGGAAATCGAGCCTCAGACAGCGCTGCATGCACACGTGCGTTCAGATAGAAGGCGCGTGCGCGCGTCGCAGACTACGGCGTCAGAGAACTGGATAGTTGAACGACGCGCTCACGGTGGAGCTCACGCCCGAGAAGTTCTCGAGCTTCCCCGTGATCGTTCCTGCGAGACGCGACGTCGACGACACGGTGACTTGCACGGTGCAGCTACCGTTCGATTCGACGTCCCACTCACCCCAGAAGAAGCTCGCTTCCCCGGACTTCGGTGAGCCCGTCACGCACTTGTAGCTTCCGACCGCGACGGGATAGCCCACACCGCTGATCAAAAGCTGACTCGCCGGGGCCGCGCCGAGCCCCATGACACGGTCCGAGTAAGCTCCGCCACCGACGGCTTGTTCGCGCTTCGCCTTTGCGTTCGCATCCGTCTTCGTTTGACCGTCGATCGTGACGATGAGGCCGGCTGCGGGCTGCGGTGGTACGGGACCAGCATCGCTCGTGGCATCGGGCCCCGCGTCTTTTTTCGTGATGTCTTTCTTCGCGTCGCTCTTCGCATCGTTCGCGGCGTCTTTCCCCGCGTCCGATTTGGTCTTCAGCTCGTCTTGCTCTTCGCGAGCGTCTTCCGAGTTGGGCTCCGTGCCCTCATCCTCTCGTGCATCGGCACAACCAAAGGCGAAGGAGATGCCACAGACGAACAACGGGAAGAGCGCGCGGAGCTTCATGCGGGTGCACTTACGAGCCGATCGAGCGATCGTCGACTTATTAAGCGCGCTCTCTAGTGCACGGCGTTGCTCAGAAAGCATCGAACGCCTCCACGCGCGCAGGCTGAGTCGTGTAGCCGATGTCGAGCGTGCCCCAGAGCGAGTAGGTCGTCTGTCCCCAGCAATGGACGTCCTTCTTCTTCGTGACGGCACATGCCGTCGAAAGTCCGCCCGAGTTGCCAGCCCAGGCAATCCTGAGATCACGCACGCCCGCGAGCTTGGGAACGTCGTAAGGCGAAAGCTTCGCGTCTCCGCCGAACGGATGAAAGCCCCAGCAGCTGACCGTTCCCGTCTTGCGAATGGCGCACGCCGAGCCCTGGTAGAGCTCGACCTTGATCGCGTCGTCGATGCCCTCGACCTCGATCGCCTTGTCTTTGTTCATGTCGAGCACGCCGCCGCCGTTGATCGCTTTCGATCCCCAACAGACGACATGGCCGTCGCTCTTGCGCGCACAAGCCGTCGCGCCCCCAGTGGCAGACGCAGAGACGCGAATCTCGGCGACATCGTCGAGTCCCTTCACGATTGTGGGGGTCGAAACGAAGTAGACATTCTGATCGATGACGGTCGCGATCTTTCCCCAGCAAAGGACCTGACCATCGCGCTGGAGTGCGCACGACGCATTGCTACCCGAGGAGATCTGGACGACGTCGTCGACTCCCGCCACCACCTTCGCTTTGTAGCTGCCTCTCGTGGCCGGTGTCGCCTTCGGTTCCCAGCACGTCACCTTGCCGGATCTCGTGAGTGCGCAGAGCCCGTCGATCGCGACAGCGTCGGTGACGCCTTGAACGGGCGTGGCGATTTTCGCCTCGATGTAGCCGTCGTAGCCCCAGCAGGAAACGGTTCCATTCTTGTGTAAGATGCACGCATCGTTGCTCGTCTCACTGATCGCAATTCCGGGAGGAAGCGGCGACTTGGACGAGCCCACGACGAACCGCTTCGGATCGGCCGTGAGCCCGAGGCGGTCACCACCCGCGACCCTGCCGAAGAAGAGGCCGTAGCAATACACCTTGCCGTCTTCGAGGAGCGCGCACGCCTCATCGCCGCGCTGCATGAATTGCACGACGCCTTTTCCTTTGCTCACCGAGTCGGAGGTCTCGTCGTTCGAGTCGACATCGGAAGAGCACGCGGAACTACCCCCGGCGACGAGACAAAGAAGAGTAGAGCCCGAGAGTCGGAGGATGTGGTTCATGCGGCCGTTTGAGCAAAGTGCGTGCCGAGCATGCGACTCACGCGCGAGCACCCCGATCGGCCGTCTTTTGGCTGGAAATCAGGCACCTCGCATGGCCCTGGGGTTCCGCGACGGGGACCCGAGCTCGCGCGGGCGCAATCAGGAGTTAAGATCCGCCACGCCAATTAAAGCGCGCCCTTCTGCTCGCGTGCGCAGGGTCGAGTCGCCCGCTTCCATCGACTGAAGACGCACGAGAACGGAGGCCGTCATGAACATCGCTCGGCCTCCTCCAAGGATAGTGCAGAGTGCAGTTATCCTCGAACGGGCGGGCTCATGTCCGACGCCATCGAGGTCCCGGAGTGCCACATTTCTGTGGCACCCCCGGCCGGCTAGACATACACACGCGATCGATGAGCACTCCTCGCTTCAACGCGTCCGTCTTCCACTCCGTTCTGCGTTCCCTTCCTCTCGTGGCGGCTCTCTCGAGCACGGCACTCGTAGGCTGCTCTTCTTCGGAGGATGCTGCGCCCGGCGATCCTCCGGGCACCTGCAATCCCGTCGGCAAGTGGACCGAGACGGAGATCGCGTTCGAGGGTGAAGAAGGAACGTTTTGCGAGCAGCTCGTGACGAGCCTTCAGAAGCCCGACCTCACGTTCTATACGGTCACGAAGAACGACACGACGTACTCCTACGCGAACGCGGACGGCAAATTCGGCGGGGCATGGGCCCCCAATCCGGATGCGTGCAGCCTCACGACGAAGGGAATTCCCTCGAAAGGGACCTTCACGATCGATGGCAAAGACGTCACCGTGACCTTCACGCCGGACGGCGAGAGCGTCGTCGCGATCGACGGATCGAATGCAACAGTGACGCAGACCTCCAAGGTCTCCGCGAAACCGGTCATCGATGGAACGCCGTGCAACTTCACCCAGCGAACGTCGATGAAGAAGGGCTGAGCGTTTTTTCGCGATGACGACCGGCTGGAACTTCGAAAGGCGCCGGGATACCTGCGCGAGGTTCTTGCTCGGCGTCTCGCTGCTCACGAAGGGCCTCGCCGAGCGTGACACGAATCTCGAGGCCGTCCGTCATCGCGCACGTCTCTCGCCAGAAGAAGCGTTGTTTGCGGCGCGACGTCTCGATGAAGAGGGCTTGATCACGTTCGAGCCCGGCGGTGCGATCCGTTCGAAAGAAAAGGGCATCGCGCGCGCCGAGACGACGCGCAGCGCGGTTCGCGCAAAGGCTTCGCGCTTCTCCGACGTGAAGAAATTGCTCGAAGCCGGAGGTCCACCCCTTGCGCTTCTCGCGCTCGTAATTCGCGAAGAGCCCGGCGAAACGCTCGCGTGCGGATCGCCCGACGAAGAGATGGATGCGAGCTATCGCCTCGCGTTACACGGCGAGGAGATCATCTTCGAGCGACGCGCAGAGAGCGGAGAGTTTACACGCATCGAGTGAGGGTGAGTCGCTCGTTCGCACTCAGGTCGGAGTGCAGTCGATGAGCACCCGAACGCTGCTCGCTTCGTCGGACGTCGCATTGCCGCAAGACTGTCCATTCAAGATGACCTTGGTGGGCGCGCCCTCGTCGTCGAACGACCAGCCATTCTCGTCGTCCTTCTCGACGCAATGTTTCTTGCCGTTGCCGTCCGTGAAGATCACGGTCGATGTCGATGTATTGAGCGACCCGGTCAGTTCGAGCGTGTACTCGCACGCATTGGAAAGCGTGCGAATCTTGTCGAGGGCTTCGATGAAATCCTTCGTCAGCTCCTGGACGTCGTTGCCGGGCGTCACTTGAAAGTGACAAATGTTCGTGAGCGTCTGCGAGGCGGGGTCGCACGTCGGCGTCGCGCGCGTGCCTCCGGCAATTGCGATCTTGCCCATGAAATCAGGGTCGTAACCCGAGTCTCCGGGAAACGGACCGACACCCACCGAGAACGTTTGAATCGACGGAGTTGCTGCGAGCGCTTGCTGCGCCGCCTGAAGCGATTTCGCGTCTTGCCCGGAGTCCGGAACTCCATCGGAGATGAGCACGACGACGCCATGCCCGCCGGGGAGCGTCGGCGCGACGGGCTGATAGGTCGACATGGCGTCGTAGGCGCCCTTCAACGCATTGTAGGTAGGCGTACTGCCCGAAGGCTTGGCCTTGTCGATGCGGCTTCGGAGACGAATGTACTGAGTCGTATCGACGAAAGCGGGAGCGACGTCTTTCGGCCCGGGATAGGTACCCGTCGCGAGCGAGTCCGAAAAGACGATGAGGCCGACGGCGATCGAGGGATCGGGCTTCTCGTTCAAATCGGCGAACAAGGCGTCGAGAGCTTGGACGGCAGCCTTCCACTTGTCGCCCGACATGCTGCCAGATCCGTCGAGAACGATCGTGAGGTACGAGGGCGCTTTCGCGACGCGCGGCTCTGCCTTGCTACAAGTGGTCATCAGCTCGTCGACATCGTCGCAGCTCGCCCGCCCCGCATCGCTCGTCCCGACATCCACGAGACCACCCTCTGCGGGATCTTTCGGGGAGATAGGACGATCGAGATCTTCGCTGCACGCGCTTGAGTGGATGCCTGCGAGAAGGGAAAGCACCGTAAAAATGGAGAAACTTCGATTCATTGAGGACCCCGCGACGAAGAAAGGCGATGACGTCAGAACGGCGCGTAACCGCGCGTGTCTCCTGCAATGTCCGGGACGGTCGACATCCGTCGAAGAAAGTTTCGATCCGTGAAGTATCGAATTTGGAGGGGAATGAGCCCCATCACGTAGGATCCCGCATCATGCAGCAAGTTTGGATTAGCAAGGCCGGACCGCCCGAGGTTCTCCAGGTTCGCGAGGCGCCCGATCCCGTCCCCGGCAAAGGGCAAGTTCGCATTCGTGTGCATGCTGCAGGTATCAACTTTGCAGACCTGATGGCGCGCGTCGGGCTCTATCCCGATGCGCCGAAACTTCCGTGCGTCGTCGGCTACGAGGTTTCGGGCGTCATCGACGAGGTCGGAGAAGGCGTTACTTCGGTTGCCGTCGGAGATCGCGTATTCGGCGCGCCGAAGTTCGGTGGCTACACCGACACGCTCGTCGTCGATCAACGTCAGGCCTTCAAGATGCCGGGGGCGATGACCTTCGAAGAGGCTGCGGCGCTGCCCGTCGTTTATCTCACGGCGCATCACATGATGTTTTTCAACGGGAATCTCCGAAGAAAATCACGTGTGCTCATTCACTCGGCCGCGGGCGGAGTCGGACTTGCTGCCATTCAACTCGCAAAAATTCGTGAGTGCGAAATCTATGGGACCGCATCGAAGTCCAAACACGAGTTCTTGAAAAACGAAGGATGCCACCACCCGCTCGATTCATCGGGTGACTACGTTGCCGAGCTCCGCGAGCTCACGAAAGATCGTGGTCTCGATCTCATTCTCGATCCCGTCGGCGGAAGGAGCTGGGAAGACGGTTACGAATTGCTCGCGCCGACGGGGCGTCTCGTCGCCTTTGGCCTTTCAGCGGTCGCTTCGGGAAAGCAACGCAATCTCTTCAATGCCGCTCTCCAGATTCTCCGCATCAAGAAATGGAGTCCAATGAAGATGATGGACGACAACAAGACGATCTCCGGCGTCAACATGGGGCATCTCTTCGGTGAGATCGATCTCCTGGCAGAGCAGTTCCATGCGCTCGTCGCGATGTACGAAGCGGGACAGATCAAGCCCCACGTTGACCGGACGTTCTCGTTCTCCGACGCAGCCGCAGCGCATCACTATCTTCACGACCGCAAAGCGAAGGGCAAGGTGCTGCTCGTTCCGGATCACCTCGCGCATTGATTCGCGCGAAGAAGCGCTAGGGCGTCTACGCCCCTTCGAGCTCCGCTGCCTTGGCGGCATAGTAGGCGGCCTCCTCCGCGAGCTTCGCGACCTCTCGAATGCCGACACAGATCTCGCGCGTGAGCACGCGACTCGCGCCGGGTCCTCGCGGATTCACGACGAAGCCATCGATGCCGAGCTTTTCGAAGTCCGCGAACAACTGCTTACCCGCAACGACGACGCGCTTGAGTGTCGCGGCCTGTGGACCGATTTCGCGTAGGACCGCTTCGGCGCAATCCGGCGTCGTGAAGAGCATGCCAGGGTTCTGCATTCCGCCCGCACCGACCGCCGTAGCGATGCCGCCGCTCGGGAGAACGAGGATCGTATAGGCGTCGTACTCCGAAAGCGTTTGCACGAGCGTCGCGTCGGGCTTTGCGAGGAGCAATTCGAGCTTCACCGCTTTTGCCCAGAGGCGTGTGATGTCGAACGCGCGTGGTTCGATGACCCAGCTTTCACCCTTCGTTCCTGGGTTGATCCACACGCGCGCAACGTTCGGCAGATGCTCGAAGAGGCGATGGCCCGAGAGTCCCGTCGCATACGGACCAGCTTGCCCTCCGCCGTTCACGACGTCCATCGCGGCATTGTCGTCCGAGAAGAGCCAGAGCTCGCCGTTCGGAATCGAGGTCGACGCCGTGCCCCACGCGGCGATGCGATCGAACGAGTTGGTCTCGAAGACCTCCATCGCGTATCCCACCGGCGCTTGCCACTGCGAGTGGGCCATGACGGCACGCATCACGTCGTCGGCAGTTGCGCGTTTCTCGTGGAAGGCTCGAATCTCTCGTCGCGGCATCACGCTCGATGCTCGAAGCCGCGCCCTGCGGTGTCAAGGAAGAGGAACGCCCGGCTGTCGAGTCCTGACGACAAGTCACGGCAATGCGCGGTCGATGCAAACCACACGCTTTGCCGTTCGAGCGAATCGAACCTCCCGGCGCGGGGCGGGAGCTTTCTCGATTCTGTAAGTAACCGCCTTACACGGTGTGCGGGCGGTATCGTCGGTAGGTGCGGATTTAGGAATTCGTCGGGAGCGGTAACCCATCCGTAACCGGCCGTGCGCGAACCTCTTCAACGGAGGTTTCTCACATGCGTTTTCGTAGCTTTGGCGGACTTTTCTTGGTGGCTTCTTCTTTCGGCGCTCTCGGCACCTTGGGGGAGGGTTGCTCGGATGACGGCGGCGGTACGGCGCCCACGCCCGATGCCAGCGTGACGATCGATTCGGGTACGGACGGCGAGACGTGCGGCAAACTTCCGCCATCGGGAGCCACGCAGATCGTGAAACCGAGCACGATCGCCGACGACGAGCTCGGCCAGCATCCGCTCGTCACGCTCGACAAAAAGG
>JAHFDV010000503.1 GCA_023248815.1 Myxococcales bacterium | reverse complement strand
AGTCCGAGGGTGCTGGCGTCATCGTCTACTTCCCTCCCCGCGGAAATTTGTCGCACGAGATCGATGCGATCGTGGACAGCCGAAATGGCGAGATTCCGCCGCAAAAAGAGCCCCTTCGCGAGTACGGCCTCGGCGCCCAAGTGCTTCTCGATCTCGGATTGAAGCGAATTCGCCTCCTCACGAACAACCCACGAACGCTCGCCGGGCTCTCCGGCTACGACCTGGAAGTCGTCGAACGCGTTGCGATCTGAGCTTCGACAGCCGATCCAGACCCCAGCGATCGGTGATAGGCTGCGCCCTGATGAACAGCATCGAAGGTTCCGTCGTCGCCGCGAAAAACGCGCGCTTTGCCCTCGTCGCAAGCCGCTTCAATGACCTCGTCGTCGATCGCCTCATCGGCGGCGCCATCGACGGGTTGAAGCGCCACGGAGTCGACGAGAAGAACATCGTTCTCGTCCGCGTCCCCGGCGCTTGGGAGATTCCCCTCGCCGCGCAACGCCTCGCATCGAAGAAGAAGTTCGATGCCATCATCGCGCTGGGCGCAGTGATTCGCGGAAGCACCCCCCACTTCGACATCGTCGCTTCGGAAGTGTCGAAAGGCGTCGCTCAAGCTTCTCTCTCGACGGGCGTCCCGATCGCCTTCGGAGTGCTCACGACGGATTCGATCGAGCAAGCGCTCGAACGCGCGGGAACGAAGGCGGGGAACAAGGGCTTCGATGCCGCGATGACCGCGCTCGAAATGGTTTCCGTTCTTCGCAGCATCGACGGAGTCTGACGTGGGAGCACGCCGCTCGGGTCGTGAAGCGGCCATCCAAATGCTCTATCAACTGGCAACGGCGTCCATCTCCGCCGACGCTGCGGTCCAGCGCTTTTGGAAGCATTTCGAAGGTGAGCCCGACTCGCAGGAATACGCCAATGCCGCCGTTCGCGGCGTCGTTGCGACGAAAGAAGCGCTCGACGCGCGCATTCAAGAAGCTTCGACGCATTGGCGCATCGAGCGAATGGCGAAGGTCGACCTCGCGATCTTGCGCCTCGGAACTTGGGAGCTCGAGCACGCGCCGGGAACCGGAGTGAGCGCACCGCGCGCCGTCGTTCTCGACGAAGCCGTCGAGCTCGCGAAGTCTTTCGGCTCGGACGACTCCCCTGCCTTCATCAACGGTGTGCTCAACCGCGTCGCAGACTTGGTCGAACAAAAAAACAAAGGGTCATGATCTCGCTCGAGGAGAGCCTCGGCATTCGTTCGCGCCAGAAACGGCCGACCTTGATCATCGCTGGCGCGTTCGAGGATCAACGCCCCTTCCAAGGGATGCTCGCACACGCCGACTGGTTCACACACGGCCGATTGCATTCCCTCGCGAAACGGAGCGAGCTCACTGGAGTGCTCGGTGAACGGCGATTATTTCTCGAGATGGCGGCGCTCGGTCACGCGGCGCTGCTCGTCATCGGGCTAGGCGCGACCTCCTCGTTCGATGAATCTTCGCTCGATGCATTCTTCACGAGCGCCAAAGAAGTCGTCGCGGGCCTGGAATCGCCGGAGGTAGTCTTCGAGCTCCCGTTATCCGTAAAAGACGTTCCGAAGGCACTGCAGAACAAACTCTTCGACGGCGCGCCAGGCTGGCATTTCATGGCGCGCACGACCTCTGGTCGACTCGTCGAGCTCCCACGAGCCCCGAGCTCGCTTCGCCCCCGTGAGGAGATCAACCTTGGATAACCGACTGAAGCTCGACCTCGATGCGTCGCTCGACGCGACGACGGCCGCGAAACCGCGCGATGCCGCGACCATTCTCTTCGTGCGCGACGGCGAGAAGGGCGTCGAGATCTTCTGCGTCGAGCGCGCGAAAGGGAGTCGCTTCTTGGGCGGCGCGATCGTGTTTCCCGGTGGTGCCGTCGACGAAGAGGATCACAACGGCGATTGGGAAGGTTTCACGAGCGGCGCGCGTTTCGGACGGCTCGAGGCCGAACCCGCGATGGGTCGTGCGCTCGGAATCGCGGCCTGCCGTGAAGCGCTCGAAGAAGCGCGCCTCTTGCCGACGCTGGACGCAAACACGCGCGCGTCGCGCCCGCTCGAAGATGCACGGCTCGACTCACTTCGCGCGGTCGGTTCGGCCGAGCTCCGCGAAGTCCTTCGCCGCGAGAATCTCTTGCTCGATCTCGATGCACTCGTTCCCTTCGCGCGCTGGGTCACGCCGATCGCCGAAAAGCGCCGTTTCGACGCGCGGTTCTTAGTCGACCGCGCTCCGCTTGGCCAAACGGGCGCTCACGACGAGTCCGAAACGACACGAAGCTTCTGGGCGACGCCGCACGACGTTCTCGCGCGATTCGCCGCGAACGAGATCCAGCTCGCTCCGCCGACGCATCGCACGCTCGAGATCCTCGCGACGGCGGCATCGGTCGACGAGATCCTCGGCGCGCAGTACTATTTGGGCGTGATCTGCCCCGAGCTTCGACCGCACGTCGACGTGAAAGGCGAAACGATGGCGCTCACTATTCCCGGTGATCCGGAGCACTCGAGTCCCGAAGCTCTCCTCCCAGGCAGCTCGCGCTACGTCCTTCGCGATGGCAGCTGGTTCGCAGAGAACGCGCCCAAAAAGTAAGGGCTCGTCGGCGCAGCGGCGCGGCGATCAACCGCGCTCCGCCACTCAAGGGAGCGGCGCTTCTGGATCTTCTTTTGGCCTTATTTCGTCGAAGCGATCGACCGCGAGAAGCTCCGGAAACACTTTCGTCGAAGCGGCCACGACCCCGCACGTGATGAGTCCGCCGACGGCAGCGGCTGCGCGAGGTCCCCACCACTGCGCCGTGGCGCCCGATTCGAATTCTCCGAGCTCGTTGGATGCGTTGATGAAGAGCCCGCTCACCGCAGCCACACGACCGCGCATGGCGGGCGGCGTCGCAAGCTGCACGGTGGTCATACGAACTTGCACGCTCACCATATCGGCAGCACCGAGCACTGCGAGGAGCGCCAAGGAGACATAGAGGTGCGGTGAGAACGCAAAGGCGACAGTGGTGACGCCGAAGACGAAGATCGCGACGAAGAGCGCGCGGCCATTTTTCCGCTGAATCGGATTGAAAGCGACATAGAGCGCCATGAGACCAGCGCCGACCGAGGGCGCGCTTCGCATGAGGCCGACGCCCATGGCTCCCGTGTGGAGGACATCCCGCGCGAAGACTGGCAGTAGGTTGACGACGCCGCCGAAAAACACCGCGAAGAGATCGAGCGCGAAAGCGCCGAGCAGAATCTTCTGCTTCGCTACGTAACGCACGCCGAGAAGAATTGACGAGATGCCTCGATTCGAGCTCGCCATGCGCGCGACGTGGCCCACGCGCACGAGTGCCAGCGAAAGTACGGCGACCGTGAAGATGACGCTCGACGCGAGAAAAACCGTATGCGGTGAGGTTCGCGCGTAGAGCAATCCTCCGATCGTCGGTCCGAGAATCGTCGCGATCTCGAAGACGACCGAGTGAAACGGAATCACGCGCGCATAGCGCTCCTCACCGACGATATCGATGAGGCAGGTAGTGGCGGCCGGCCCCATGAACGCGCGCATGCTGCCCATGCCGAGCAGCAGCAAGTAGATCGGCGTGACACTCGTGATCGGCGTTCGCGAGATCGTGTAGAGCGTGAGGGCCGCTACCAAGAATCCGAGCTGACACAGAAAGAGAATCCACTTCCGGGAGAAGCGGTCGGTCACCCACCCTGCTATCGGGAAGAGCAGTGCCATCGGGATGAACTGCATGAGCCCAGTGAGGCCCAGCGAAAGCGGCTGGCCCGTGACCTCGTAGACGAGCCACGCGACCGCGACGCTCTGGATGTTCGTGGCGACGACGATGAGAAAGCGGTTCAGCTCGTAGAACGCGAAGTACCGATCGAACACGCCCTTCGAGCTCACGCGCCGGAACGTAGGCGCTGCGCTCGGTTACTTCAACTTCTCTCGAACGACGGCGAGGTCCGTCTCTTCGACGGCCCCTTGCGAAACGCAACGCACCTTGCCTTCGGGATCGACGAGCACTTGAACGGGAAGGTTCGGCGGGCTCTTGATCTGCATCTCGGCGAGCCACTTGCCACGCGCGTTGTCGTCCTTGAGCCAGATCGGCGTGCCGACGTCCGCTCCCTCGGGAGCCTTTAAAAAGCGCGAGAGCTCACGTTCGTCGTCGTCCAGCGAGAGGAACATGAGCGAGAAGTTCGCCTGCTTCTCCCATTTTCGGAGACGCGGGATCTCTTCTTTGCAGGGCCCACACCACGAGGCGAAGAGATTGAGCCACGTCCATTTGCCGGGAGTGGGGCGCCAAAGCCCCGCCTTCCCTTTCGTGCCCTCTTTCGAGATCTCGACGACGGACGGCCGCGCGAACGCACGTGAGGTCCACTGGCCTTCACAA
>JAHFDV010000502.1 GCA_023248815.1 Myxococcales bacterium | reverse complement strand
TCGTCGGAATGACCTTCTTTTCCGCGGCGCTCGTTCTCACCGGCGGTGCGATGGCTGCGCTCATTCCGGAGATTCCGGCGCTCTGGTTTTTCTACGTTGCTCCGCAGCCGATCCATCGTCTCCTGCGCGAGAAGGCGGTGTTTTGGGCCGGCACCTCGCTCTTCATGCTCGTCGTCGTTTTTTCGATTCGCTGTGCGTACGGCCACGTGCCCGCGCTTCCGCTCTTGCCGCTACTTGCTTACGCAGCGCTCGGGATTGCCATTCACGCATTCATTGCGACAGCCACGGGCATCCTCGGCACCAACGCGCTCGAGAGCGAAGTGCAAAAACGCATCTCCCCCGCGAAGATCTATCTCTTCATGTTCGTTGCCGCCGCCTTCGGCTACACGATTGCACGCGAAGGCCTTTGGCCGAAAGTCGGAGAGCTCGTGCTCTCGACGCTCCTCGCCTTCGCACTTTGGCAAAAGGTCGCAGACCACGCGCCGTACCTCCTCGATCCGACCGAAGCGCCTCCGCCGCGCATCGATGTCGCCGATGGAGCCTTCGCTGCGATGGGCTTCTTCTTCGTGCAGGGCATCGTGTTCCTCTTCCTCACGACGTTGGAGATCTCTCCAATGACGAACGTCGTCATCGCGTTCGGAGTCGCCGGTCTCGTCGTTTCACTCGTCACCACGATCGTTCTCTATCGTGCGCGCGTTCCAGATCTCCTGCGTACGCTCGGAATCGCGCGCCCCAAGAACGGCTTCGTCGTCGCGGCTGCGAGCGGAATCGTCGGTGGCGGTGCAGCCGCGCTCGTAGCCGCCGGCTATCTGCGCCTCCTTAGAGTTTCCGAGCTCTTCAAGTCCTTACGAACCGAGACGCAAACCGTCGGTGAGCTTCCTCTTCCGTGGCTCCTCGGGCTCACGGTGCTCGCGGCGCCGCTCTTCGAAGAATTCATCTTTCGAGGCGTGCTCTTCAATGGTCTCCGCCGATCCCTTCCGAAGATGGGTGCGATCTTCGCGAGTGCGGCGATCTTCGCGATCATTCATCCAGCCGCCTCGGCTTTGCCGGTTTTCGGCCTTGGGCTCGTCGCGGCGTTCGTCTTCGATCGATCACGCTCGCTCCTCGCACCCATTCTCGCGCACGCGACTTACAACGCGCTCGTCGTGCTCATGCAACGTTGATCGCCGCAAAAATAGGTACGCAAGCGCGCCTCACAAAACGACAACGGCCGGTGAAACCATTTCACCGACCGTTCACCAAACGAAAGAACCGAAGCTAAGAAATCAGCGTTCCCGCTTTCGGGACGTGCGCTGCCAAATCAGTTCGCAGGCTTCGTACGAGGCGCTTCGGCACTGGGCTTCTTCGCATCGGGAGTCTTCTCGGAAGCTTTATCGGCCGCTTTGACTTCTGTCTTCGCGTCGACTTTGTCTCCGCCTTTGGCCTCACCCTTTGCGCTCACGGGAGGAGCGCTCGGAGTCGTTCCGCCGGCGACGTTGATTGTCCCCTTGGGATCGCCAGGCCGACGAAGGCCGGCCTTGGAGTAAACCTGAAGCTCGATTCGCTCTGCGAGATCTGGGCGCGACTCGAGGAATGCCTTTGCGTTTTCACGGCCTTGTCCGATGCGCTCGGGACCGAAGGAGAACCAAGCGCCGCTCTTCTCGATGATGCCGTGCTCGACGGCGAGATCGACGAGGTCGCCCGTGCGCGAGATGCCTTGCCCGTAGAGGATATCGAATTCGATTTCGCGGAACGGCGGCGCCATCTTGTTTTTGACGATCTTCACGCGGGTACGATTGCCGACGACCGAAGGCTCCTTGTTCGTGCCCGAAGCCGCAGCTTCTTTGATCGCGCCGATGCGGCGGATGTCGAGGCGGAGCGAAGCGTAGAACTTTAGCGCGTTGCCGCCCGTCGTCGTTTCGGGTGAGCCGAACATGACGCCGATCTTCATACGAATCTGGTTGATGAAGATGAGGATGCAGTTCGAACGCGACACCGTGGAGGTGAGCTTGCGAAGCGCCTGCGACATGAGGCGCGCTTGGAGACCGACGTGGCTATCACCCATGTCGCCTTCGATTTCGGCCTTGGGCACGAGTGCCGCAACGGAGTCGACGACGATGATGTCGACCGCGCCCGAACGAACGAGCATGTCGGCGATTTCGAGCGCTTGCTCTCCGTGGTCAGGCTGCGAGACGAGGAGCTCGTCCGTCTTGACGCCGAGCTTGCGTGCGTAGGTCGGGTCGAGCGCGTGCTCTGCATCGATGAAGGCAGCGACGCCGCCGAGCTTCTGCGCGTTGGCAATCGCGTGGAGCGTGAGCGTCGTTTTACCGCTCGACTCTGGACCATAGATCTCGATGATGCGACCGCGCGGGTAGCCACCGATACCGAGCGCCACGTCGAGACCGACGCTGCCCGAAGAGATGACGTCTTGCTCCGCCGACATCGCGAGATTGTCGTTGAGGCGCATGATCGATCCCTTGCCGTATTCTTTTTCAATACCGGCGAGGGCGAGTTCGAGAGCTTTGCCGCGCTGCTTCGGATCTTCCATGGTGATAGTCTCCAAGTGTTCGCTACCTTTGCTTCGATCGAACGGTCTCAAGTAGTAGAGGCGTTCGAGGAAACTGGGGTAAGCCGCTCACACTGTTAAAAACAGTGCGTCGCTTCGGAGGCTGATGTCGTCCCGAAAGCGAGCACTGAACATACTAGATGTTTGTTCAGTATGTCAACACGACAGCGTCGTTATCTGTGCTTTAGGAAATCGCGGACTTTTTGGTCGTAGCCGCGGCGAATGACTTCTTTTCGCACGTCGTCGTAGACGCGCGTGACGACGCGCTGCCCTCGGAAGAGCGCGCGCAGGAAAGGAGTGTGCACGGCCACCGCGGCGCGCACCGCGACCTGCTCCGTCGAGAAGACGCGCTTGTACTGATTGTCGCCGAAGCCGAAGTCGAACACCGTCGGCGGGTTCTCTTTGAAGACGTGTTCGAGCAACATCGAGAGCAGCGTGAACCCCGGACTCTTTGCGGTGGCCTCGGAGTCGTAGCCCGGCTCTTCGTAGATGTACGTGCCGTCGTATTGAAAGCCGAGCACGAACGCGATCGCCTTTTCCTTTTCGAAGAGGACGAAGCCGCGAAGCCAGCCGTGGTCGGCGAGGATCTCGAGATGACGGGCGTTGCGAACGCGAGGCCCGAACGTGCGCCCCTGCCAAGTGCGTGGGTAGATCTCTTCGACGAACTTCAGAAAACGCGCGACCGAATCACCGGTCTTGAACTCTTCGAGCACGAGCCCGGTCGCTTTGGCGTCTCGTAGAAGTCGACGAACGCGTCCGCGCTTGTCGCCGGGGATTTGCAGGAGCAATGCGTCGAACGTCTTGGGGAGCGCTGCGTGATGCGCGACGTCCGGTGCGGCTGTCGTCGGCTCGAGCGAGAAGCCGAACACGCGCGCTTCGCCTTTTTTGAAAAGGTCATAGAGAACGCTGTCGTCGAAGAGCTCGTCGAAGGTGAGCACCTCGACTTCGTTGCCGCGCGTCGCGAGCTCCTCGAAGATCGCACGCGCGAGCACTTTCGGATCTTCGTCGCGGTCGTACGCAAAATCGTTGCCGAAGACCTTCAGCTTCCATGCGCGAAATTTACGAATTTGAATGACGCTCACGGAAAATATGAGCGGCGATCGCGACCGCGCACCGACCGCCATCGCGACGATCTTTCCTCGGCGGCGGACGACGACGAGATAAGGCGGGCGCTCGGGATGAAGCGCGAATTCGGCCTGCGAGAAACCGGGTTCGTAGGCGAGGCGCTTCACGAGCACGCGCTCTTTTGCAAACGTCGCCCACTCGGCGACGAAGGACTCTCGCAAGTCGGTCACGACCTCGACGCGAAGCTCGGACGTTTCGTGCGTCGGTTGGTCTCGGAGGCTCGCTTCGGTCATTTTTCTTTCAGTCTCGCTCGACGAGAACATGGCGTTGCTTACCCGCAGCCGTTTTTGGGATCTCATCGAGGTAAACGACTTCGACCTTCGTGCCTTCGAGATAGCTCTCGAGACGAGCGACCATTGGAAGAAATCGTTCTTCGACGAACGATGCGCCGCGCACGATGCGTAGCGTCGTTTCGCCCGACTTCTTCTGGACGATCTGGAACTGCTTCACGAGCGCGAGGTCGATCGTCGTCATGAGCACGTTGACGGCGAGACTCGGTACCTTCGTACCTTTCTTACCGGTGAGAACGTCGCTCGCTCGTCCGTCGACGCGTTCGAGCTTTCGGAGGCCGCGCTTGCAGCTGCACCCAGGTTCACGCTTCATCGTCGCGAGATCGCGGTTCTCGTAACGAATGAGCGGCATCGCGTAGTTGTGGAGATCGGTGACGAGCGCGGCGCCCGTTTCGCCGTCGGGCACGGGCTTTCCGTCGCTC
>JAHFDV010000140.1 GCA_023248815.1 Myxococcales bacterium | reverse complement strand
TAAAGCGCTCGGAAGACGCGCGCAGATCTCGTTGCGCATCAATCCCGCCGTCGACGCGAGCGACATCGACACGCACAAGAACATCACGACCGGTCACGACGACGCGAAGTTCGGCGTTCCACTCGTCGACGTGGGCGCGGCGCTCGAACGCACGAAGAGCGCGTCTCTCGAGCTGGTCGGGCTCTCTTCGCACAGTGGCTCTCAGCTCACGAGCACGCTCGGTTACGTGAAGGCCGCCGAGGCCCTCTTCCGCATCGCGCGAGACGTTCACCAGAAGTCGAAGCTTCGTTATGTCGACACGGGCGGCGGATTCGGCATCGACTACGGCAAAGGCTGCGCCGTTCGCCCCGGCGACTTCATCCGCGAAGTGCTCGCCAAGAAGCGCGAGATGGGTCTGGAGGATTTGCCGCTTCACGTTGAGCCCGGCCGCTCGCTCGTCGGCGCGCATGGCGTGCTCGTCACGAAGGTCATCCAAGACAAGACGAGCCCGTTCGGCGCAAAGGCCGACGACGCCAATGCTCGCCGTTGGCGCATGATCGACGCGGGCATGAACGATCTCATGCGCCCCGCGCTCTATCAGGCGCATCACCGCATCGTGCCCCTCGTCATCGAAGGAGCGAGCGAAAGTGATCTGATCGGTAATGCGGCGAGCACGGGCTCTCCCTGGCCGCTCTTTCGCGTCGTCGGTCCTGTCTGCGAGAGCTCGGACGACTTCGGAGTTCACCCGAGTCCCGTGCTTGCGCCGACCTATCTCGCGATCCTCGACGCGGGTGCCTATGGCTTCACGATGGCGGGCACCTACAACTCGCGACCGCTTGCGGACGAGGTGTTCCTCGAGGGCGGTCGACGCCTTCCCGACGCCCGCTAACCCGAGGAAAGCATTGACGACGAAGCGATGTGTGGACTAGCGTTCACACTCGTTTTTGACCCCTTGGGGGGCCCATATTTGGCTCGCGGCGTGGTCCGCGATTTGGCTCGGAGGATCGAAGGAACGATGAAAACAAAGAAGCTTCTCACGCTCGGAATTTTCGCCGGAGCGCTCTCGTTTGGCTGTAGTGCGGATGACAACGATCCCGCAACGCACGTCAAGTACCTGGACGATGCCGCGAAGAAAGAGGCCGCGATCGACCGCCTCAGCCAGTTCTTCGAAGGCGCGATGTCGAGGAACAACAACAAGACGAAGAGCCCCGATGTCCAGAAGGTCATCGAAGTGGCGGCGGCGCCTCTCGCCAAGACGTACGTCGCGGGCGGTCTCGACGAAAAGACGCGCAAGAAGCTCATCAAGCTCCTCAGCGACATGCGCGACAACCGCGCCACGCCGGCCTACGTAAAGGCGCTGAAAGAATATTCGAAGGGCGGAGAAGAAGACCTCCGTGCAAGCGCCGACGCTCTCGAGAACATCGCCGAAGCAGGCGACACGGTCGACCCCGCAGCGAAAGAAGCCCTCTGGGAAGGCTTCTCCAAGTACTCGCCCTCCGCTGCGCACATGGCCGAGCCGACGAAGTCGCTCATGAATGCGATCTTGCGCATCAAAGATCCCGCGTACGGACCGAAAGCGCTCGAAGCGCTCGCGAAGCCCGTCAGTGATTCTCCCGACTCGCAGCTCGACGAAGTGCAGTTTCACCAGCTCGTCGCTCTCCGCACGATCAAGGAGCTCCACTACGGAGCCGCCGCAGACAACGTCGTGAAGGTGATGCTCTCGCCCGCGAAGGCCGGCCTCGGCGCAACCGCGAACGCGACGCTCATGGCGATTCCGAAGGAAGCCGAAGCCTCGCTCCTCAAGGCGTTCAACGGCGATGCGGCCTTCAAAGATCTCGTCGCTGCAGCGCCGAACGGTCTCGGCAACATCATCGTCGCCGACTCTATCTCCTGGATTTCACGTCCCGCGGGCAAAGCAGCCATCCTCGGCTCGCTCGCGAAGACGACGGACGACACGGAGCGCGGCGCGTACGCACAGCAAGTCACGCGCTTCCCGGCGGACGCAAACCTCGGACAAGGATTCCGTGCAGCTTACACGAAGTTTGCACCGGGCCTGAAGCTCGAGAAGCTCTCCCCTCCCGTCTTCGCACGTGCAATCTGGATCAAGTCGGCTTCGTACCTCTTCGATCCCACCCTCGTTCCGATGATCCTCAAAGAGGTCGGCGGCACCAAGGGCGACTCGGACGAGTCTGCGATGATGCAAAACTACGGGCTCGATACCATCACGAAGCTGATGGATAAATCGCAGCTCGCGGATGCCGAGAAGGTCGTCAAGAAGATCTACAGCACCAAAGAGCAAGAGATGTACAACGCGTCCGCGAAGATCGTCACGCAGTGCGACAAGGACGCGGCGTGCTACGCCAAGGTTCTCGACGAGCCCGTTCAACAGACGCCCGCGAGCGTCATTCGTGCGACGAAAGCTGCATGGATGGCCGGCGTCTACGGCAACGCCGAGACCAAGAAGGCGCTCGTCGCCAAGGTCGACAAGATCAAGCAGCGCGACGTCCGCCAGGCCGTCGTCGAAGTCGTCGATCGTCTCGCTCCCGCGGGCGATGCCGACACGGCTTCTGCATTCGACAAGATCGTCGAAGCTGACGTGAAGACGGGCAACAAGGCGCTCATCGAAGCCGACGACGCCGTCGTCAAGGTCGCGCAGCGTCTCCGCGCACGCGCCCTTCCCTGACACATTTCGTAAATCTGGCTCGGGCGTGTGATGTGAATCAACGCGTCCGGGCCTTCGTCTTTCCGACTTTCAAGAACCTTTCCTTTCGAGCTCAGAACCAGTGATTCGCGTCGAAATCTTACGTGGAGACTTTGCGGGACGCTCTTTCGAGATCGCTCGTGACTCGGTTCACATCGGTCGCGCCGAAGGCAACGACATCCTCCTGACCGACGAATGGGTATCGAGTGACCACGCTCGACTCGTCGTCGAGGGCGACGGCATCACCCTCCAAGATCTCCGCTCGACCAACGGCACGTTCATCGTCCGCGGCACCACGCGCATTCGCGTCGAGCCCGGTCCCGGCCTCCTTCTCGACGCAACCGATCACATCGAGCTCGGCATGGGCGAGTCGGTGGTCGAGCTTTCGGCAGCCGTCGAAGACAAAGACGAGACGCGCGTCGTCTCGCTTCGTCGCCTCGAAGAAGTCAAAGGCGGCGTCTCGGTCGACAAGTTCGCCGAGAAGGTGCGTCAGCTCTACGACGCGCAAACGAAGATCAATACGCCGGCCGATCTCGACGAAGTGCTCCTCAATATTTCGGACTCGATCCTCGAGCTCCTTCCGAAGGCAACGCACGCGACCGTGATCTTGCGAGATGACGACGACGATCCGAAAGGCGGCGTCTCGAACTACGTGCCCGTCCTCACGCGCCTCCGCGGAAAAGAATCCGCGAAGGGCCCCATTCCGATCACGCGTTCCGTCTACAAGAAGGTCATCATCGAGCGCGCTGCCGTGCTCGCCGCCGACGCACAAACCGAAGTCGGGAAATCGGATTCGCTCATGGGCGCTTCGATTCAATCGACGATGGGCGTGCCTCTTTGGAAGGGCGACGAGATCCTCGGCGTTCTCCAGGTCGACAACCGCGAGCTGACGGGAATGTTCACCTCGAACGATCTCGATCTCTTGCTCGTCATCGCCGCCAACGCATCCCTTGCCGTCGCCAACGCGCGTCTCGTACGCCGCCTTCGCGTGGCCGAAGAGCGGCTGAAGAAAGAGAACGCGTTCCTCAAAGGACGCGAAGAAACGCGGCGCACCGGTAAGAGCAGCCAGTCGAACAGCGGCGCGCACGAGATCGTCGGCGACAGCCAAGTGATGCGCGATCTGCTCGCCCAGCTCGACAAGGTCGTCGACACGAAGGTCGGCGTGCTCATCGAAGGCGAAACGGGCACGGGCAAAGAGCTCATCGCCGCCGCCGTGCACTACCGCTCCAAGCGCCGAGACAAGCTCTTCGTCGGCCAAAACTGCGCAGCTCTCCCCGAGACCTTGCTCGACAGCGAGCTCTTCGGTCATCGCAAGGGCTCCTTCACGGGCGCCCACGAAGACAAGAAGGGCCTCTTCGAGTTGGCCGACGGCGGCACGCTCTTCCTCGACGAAATCACCGAAACGCCGATGTCGCTTCAGTCGAAGCTTCTTCGCGTTCTCCAAGAAGGTGAGATACGCGCGGTCGGTGCGACGCACGAGAAGAAGGTCGACGTGCGCATCGTCGCTGCGACGAACCGCAATCTCGCGCAAGAAGTCGCCGCGGGCCGCTTCCGCCAAGATCTCTATTACCGCCTCACGGGCTTCCCCGTGCGCGTTCCGCCGCTTCGTGAGCGCCGCGAAGACGTGCCGATCCTCGGCAACTACTTCTTGAAGCGCTTCACCGCGGAGATGAGCAAACCCGTCTCGGGATTCGCCCAGCAGACCTCCGAGCTCCTCCAGTCTTACGACTGGCCCGGCAACGTGCGCGAGCTCCAAAACGAAGTGCAGCGCCTCGTCATCCAGGTCGACCCCGGTGGGTTCATCACGCCCGATCTTCTCTCGCCGCACATCCGTCAGATCGAGGGCGTCGTCGAGCGCGCCAAGCCGACGAAGGGCACCTTGAAAGAGATGATGGATCAGGTCGAGCGTTGGCTCCTCATCGAGGCGCTTCGCAGCCACGACAACAACAAGACGGCGTGCGCCAAGTCCCTTGGCATCACGCGCGAAGGCCTGCACAAGAAGCTCCGCGCGTACGGTCTCTGAGAGCGTTACGCACGCTCGCTGACCGCCAATCGTGGTCGGCCGTTAATCCTGAAGCGACGCTCGTCGACCCGATTAATTCTGCGCCGGTGTCGCCCCGCCGCTGGCGCTCGCAGATGGCGTGGCTATAGATGCGCCGTGACGAAAACGATGCTGCTCGTGGCTGCTTTGGCGATGGGGACACTCAACGCGGGATGCGCGAAACACACCGCGATCCCCATCAAGGTAGAGCTCGGCGCCAAGCGCCAAGTGCTCCCGAACGGGCTCGAGGTCGTGATTCTCGAGGATCATCGCAGCCCGACGGTCTCGGTGCGCGTTCGCTACCACTCGGGCTCGAAGGATGATCCGGCAACGGCGCAAGGGCTGGCGCACTTCGTCGAGCACCTCACTTATGTGCAAACCGCACATATCAAACGCGACGAAGTGTTTCCGCTCATGCGCAAAGCGAATGCCGAGCGCGAGAATGGTGAAACGACTTACGACGCGACGGAGTATTACGAGACCGTCCCGGTGCGTCACTTCGAGCGCGCACTCTTCATCGAACGCGAGCGCATGGGGTTCGCCCTCGAAGGACTCGACGAGCCGACGTTCGAGCGAGAAAAAGCCGTCGTCCTCAACGAGTGGCGCCAGAACTACGAGACGGAGAGTTACGGCCTCGTCCGAAGCGCCGCATATGCCGCCGCATTTCCGGAAGGCCATCCGTATCACTTCCGAACCATCGGCGACGCCGCGCAGCTCAAAGCTGCGACGCTCGATGGCGCGCGCGCGTTCTACAAAGAGAACTACGCCCCCAACAACGCGACGCTCGTGATCGTCGGCGACATCGACCCGACGGCGACTCGCGCCCTCGTCGAAAAATACTTCGGGGACCTCGTGGCTGCCGCGCCGAAAGCCCAAAAGGCCGTTCACTTCGATCAGGCCATCCCCGGGCGCACCATCAAGATGGAGGCCAATGTCGAGAAGCCCGAGCTCCTCATCCTCTTTCGATTTCCGCCGCACGGAGATCCTGCTTGGTACGAGACGGTGCATGCGCTCTCACGGATTCGGTCGACGATCTTGGGGTTGCGCCACTACTTCGAAAACGACGAGCCAGGGGCAACGAACTTGGTCATCAAAGGCGGGCGTCTCGGCTACGTCGGCGGCTTGGAAATGGTCGGCTCCAAGAAGCAGACGCCGGCGGAGCTCCGTAGTGACTTCGAGCACGCCCTCACGCAATACAGAAGCTTCGCCAATCGCAGCAGCGATGTCGATCTCAGGTCGAGATACATCATTGACTCCGTCGCGGGACTCGAGCGCAGTGACGCGCGGGCGCAGACGGTGCTCGGCCTCCTCGAGATGTATGACGATCCCAATGCCGTGCAACGCGATCTGAAAGGATGGATGGGCGTCGACTTCACCGAGGCTCGCGACAACGCCGGCGATCGATTCGATCTCGCGCATGCGATCCAGGTGGAAGTGGTCCCGAACAAGAGCGCGCCGACGGCGGGCAAAATCGTAGGAGAGTCAAAATGAAGACGTTTCGACACGCCTCCTTGATCGTTGCCACGAGCACACTCGTCGCCTGCGGTGGCCAGCCCACCCTCCGTTCCTATGACCTATCTCCTCGCGCGCGACTCCAAGGAACGGCGGGGCCGGCGGCGACGCCTGCGACGACGCTGACGAGCTTTCCGGATGCCGCGCCCCCGACCAAGAAGTCGACTTCGAAAGTCGAGACCGTAATCTTCGCCAACGGCGTACAGCTCGTCGTGCAAGAGGCGAAGGGAATGCCTCTTGTCTCCGTGACCGTGTCGTCCGGCATCGCTCTCCCGCCCGATGTCGCTGAACTTCGGAGCGAGTCTTTGGGGAGCTCCACGACCCAACGAGACTCGAACGAAATTTGGACCGCGCTGAACTATATCGGCGCTCGCTACGAGGCGAACTCGAGCTACAGCGACTCGTATCTGAGCCTCAGCGTCCTGTCGAACATCCTCCAGCAAGGAATCCGGAATGCGATCGAGCTCTCGCTCTCGGCCACTTTCGAACGCGACAACATCGCCAAGGAGCGGATTGCGCTCAAGAAGACGGCTGCGGCCGACCTCGACCTCGACACGACGGCGCACATGGCGATGCGGCACCTTCTCTACCCTCTCGAGCATCCCTACTGGTTCTCGGGAACGGATATCGCCAAGCGAGCCGCCGACGTTCCGACGGAGCGGATTGTCGCGATGCAGAAGGAAGTTCACGACAGCGCGCCCCTCGTCATCGCGGTCGTCGGCGCGACGAACATGGCGCAAGTTCGTCCGATCGTCGAACCATTGGTCTCGAAGCTCCCGAAGCGCGCCGCGCTCCCGGCGCTCGTGGGTGACGCACCGCCGTTGAAGCGATCCGTCGTCGTCATCGACAAGAAAGATTCGACGCAAGCGTACGTTCTCGTCGGCGGCGTCGGTGTGCACGGAAACCACGCGGACTATCCAGGCCTGCGGATGGCCGTTTCCCACATGTCCGAGCGCGCACGATTTCACATGCGTCTCGAGCACGGCGCGAGCTACGGCGGCGGTGCGACCTTCGGTTGGTATCGTGGCCCGGGTCCGATCTTCATTGGAGGCCAGGTGGAGGTGTCGAGCGTCGGGGAAAACGTGCAGTCGATTCTCACTGAGCTCAACGCGATGACGAAAGCTCCGCTCGGAGAGGGCGATGCCAGCAACGCGTCGGAGCGGCTGCGCGAAGAAACGGCCTATCTGCGAACTACGAATCTTTCGAATAGCCAGTGGCTCGCCAGTCTGACGATCTTGGGTCGACACATCGACGACAAGTTGGCCACGGCTTCCGCCGAAGACGTTCGTCGCGCGGCTGCGACCTACCTTCCCGCCGATCGCGTTCCCATCGTCGTCGTCGGGGATCAAGAAAAGATTCTTCCGCAGCTGCGCGCGTTGAAGATCGGCGACGTAAAGGTCGAAACGGCTCCCTAGCGTTCGCGTGTTTGACTCGAGGCGGCCTTCCGTGAATGCTGCCTCGATGCTTCATACTGCGCACCTTGCCGCCTTCGCGGTCCCGCTCTCGATCGCGGCCCTGACGGCGTTCTCTGCGAGCTGCTCTACCGCTCCCGTTGGTCACGGATTCGACGACGAGATCGCGGATACGAGTCCTCCTGTCGTCGATTCCTTCATCGCAGACACCTTGGTCGTCGATGCTGGCCCCGACACCTCCGTCATCACCGCCACTCCCAAAGTCGACCTCTACGCGTTCCAAATGTGGGGCGCCGCGGCATGCGAAGTATCTATTTTGAGCGGCGAAGGCGACTACAAGACGTTCAAGAAAAACGCGCAGGGCACGCTCAAGTCGACTCCGCCGAATGGATCGATCGAGATGATGACGGGCGACATCGACAAGGACGGAAAGACGGACCTCTACTTTCTCGGACGCGTCGATACGAATAGCAAGGTCACCGAGATTCACGTCATGAATGGCGCGAATAACTACGGCAATTTCTTGCTCGCGGTGCCCACGGGTTTTGCGTACGCCGGAGTCGATCGCATGTGGTCGTTCCGCGTCGGCGACTACAACCGCGACGGCTCGCTCGATCTCTGGGGCATCGCGGCGAAGGCGACCGGCTCGAAGAAGATCGAAGTCCACGTCGTCGATGGCTCGAAGAACCTCCAGCCCTTCATCGAGCACACGGCCACGGTCCTCCCCGAGACCGACGAAGAGCACGTCCCCTTCTTTGCGCTCGCCGATGCCAACAAGGACGGCGCCGTCGATCTGTACGTCGTCTCCGCCGTCGATCCGACGAGCGGAACCGTCGAGGTCACCGTTCTCGATGGAAAGAACCTCACGGCCGCCGCGCTCTCGCACGACATCACCGCGCTGCCGAAAGTCGCCGCCGACGGCCGCACGAGCTTTCTCGTGGGTGACGCCGACGGCGATGGCGCGCCTGATCTCTTCGAGATTTTACGTGACGGAACGGCTTCGGGCATGACCGAAGTGACCATTCTCAGCGGGGCCGATCACTTCCAAACGGTGCTCCGTCGAGGTCCGACGGCCTTGGGTGTCACGGGCAACGGCGTGAACAATACCGCGGCCAAAGGCTGGGTGTTCGATCTCGCTCCGCCCTGATCCACGCTGGTGCCTCAGCTCGAGTTTCTTTCGTGCCTTCCGCTCGCGATTCCTGCGGGGAGCGCTTTTCTGCAGGTGGTGACCGCACGGAAGAGACTGTCGTCGACGGGTTCGCCCGCGAATGCAGACGAGACCTTGCTGCATTCACTCCGCATCCACGCCTCGCCGACTTGCGGCGCTGACCGTCGACCCCGACAGAGTGTCTCCAACGGGATAGTGACCTGCGCACTCCGTTCGGGTGGGCCGAAGCAACGGTGTGGCAGGAATGTACTTCGAGCCTGAAATGGAAAGGTTTCTGGGCGTCGGGATCCCCTTCGCACGAGGAACGCGCTATAACGCGCGTCAATGAGCCGTGACCGCATTCTCATCGTCGACGACGACCGAAGCCTGCTCGAACTCCTCGAGCTCCAACTCGCGAAGCGTGGCATCGAAGCCACGACGACGCCGTCTCCGGCTCGGGCCCTCGAGCTGCTCGACTCGGACGACTTCGACTGCGTCCTCAGCGACATCGGAATGGAGCCGATGAGCGGGCTCGAGCTTTGCCGTCGCATCGTCGAAAGCAAACCTCACCTCCCCGTCATCATGCTCACGGGAAGCGGCACCATGCAGACCGCCGTCGAGGCGCTGCGCGCTGGCGCCTATGACTTCGTGACGAAGCCCGTCGAAGCCGATCTCCTCGCAGCTTCGCTGAAGCGCGCGATTGGTCATACGCATCTTCACCGCGAGCTCCATCGCCTCAAGCGTGAAGTGCCGTCCGTTCCGCAAGGCATCCTCGGCAGCAGCCCCGCCATCAAGCGCACGTTCGACCTCATCGATCGCATCGCGACCTCCGATGTTTCCGTTCTCGTGACTGGCGAGACCGGCACCGGAAAAGAGGTCGTCGCGCGCGCCATCCACGAGAAGAGCGGACGCAACGGTCCCTTCGTCGCGATCAACTGCGCTGCGATGCCCGGCAACCTTCTCGAAAGCGAGCTCTTCGGGCACGCGAAAGGCGCCTTTACCGACGCCAAGAGTCAGCGCACGGGCCTCTTCGTGGAGGCACGCGGCGGTACGATCTTCCTCGACGAGATCGGAGAGCTCCCGATCGATCTCCAGCCGAAGCTTCTTCGCGTTCTTCAAGAGCGCGTCGTTCGCCCCGTTGGATCCAACGCAGAAATCGCGATCGAAGTTCGCATCATCACGGCAACGAACCGCGATCTCGAATCCGCCGTCGAGCAAAAGACCTTCCGCGAAGACCTCTTCTATCGCATCAACGTCGTCACCATCGGCCTCCCGCCGCTCCGTGAGCGCGGCGGTGACGTGCTTCTCCTCGCCACGCACTTCTTGAAGAAGTTCGCCGAGCGATCGAAGAAGGGCGACGTCTCGTTCTCCGCCCCTGCCGCGAAGAAGGTCGTCGAGTACCCCTGGCCCGGAAACGTGCGCGAGCTCGAGAACTGCATGGAGCGCGCTGTCGCGCTCGCTCGCGGAGCCGAGATCCTAGTCGACGACCTCCCGGAGCGCGTCGTTCGTCACGAACCCACGCGTCTCGTCGTCGATGCCGAAGCGGTCGACGAGCTCATCTCCCTTTCGGAGCTCGAGCGCCGTTACATTCAGAAGGTGCTCGCGCTCGTGGCGGGCAACAAGACGCGCGCCGCGCAAATCCTCGGTGTCGACCGGCGCACGCTCTATCGAAAGCTCGACGGCGAAGAAGCCGCGAAGCAGGAGAAAGAGTCCAGCACGCCCAGCTGACCGGGCGGCGATGCGGCGATGAGCCACAGTTCTCGCCGCTGCCCTCGGCGACAAAAGTGAAAAAGGCCCGGGACGTTCGCGTCGCGGGCCTTCTTCGTCTGGTGCTTCGAGCGATTACTTGAGGTCGTCGTCGATGCGAACCTTGAGCGTGTTCCAGCTATCCTTCACGTCCGCGCCGAGATCCTTCGCGTCGGCCTTGAGGCTCGCGAGCTTCTGGTCCGTCTTGGCGAGGGACTCTTCAGCCGACTTCTTCGCAGCGCCCGTCTTCGTGGCAACGTCGCTCTTCAACTTCGCCGACTCTTTCTCGAGATCGACGATGCGCGAGTTCACCTTCGTACGGTAGTCCGACACAGCCGTGACGCGCGCTTCGTCAGCCTTGCGCTGCGCTTCGATCGCGTCCGTGTTGGCCTTGCGAATGTCCTCGTTCGCTTCCATCGCCTTCTTGTCGACCTTCTGCTGGCCTTCTTGCGCGACTTCGCCAGCAGTGAGCTTGGCTTGGTCGGCCTTTTCTTGAGCGCGCTTCGGGTCGTCGCAAGCGGCGGCGGCAAGAGCGAGCATTCCGAAAGCGATGAGTGAGGTGGTCTTCATTAGTGACTCCTTAGTTCGAGTTGGTGGATTGGGTTCGAGAGCGAAAATTAGGCCTGAACGCGGCCGCGGAAGATGAGCGACACCACTGCGAGGATCAAAAATCCAACGAAGAGGATGCGCGCGATTCCTTCGGCGCCGTGGGCGATACCGCCGAATCCGAAGATGGCGGCAACGAGAGCGATGACGAAAAAGATGACGGCGTAGCGAAGCATGTGGGTTCTCCTTGGTTGGTTCGTTGAGTGGCCGCTGACATGCGAGCCGACGGGAACCTCCTCTGCAGTGCGTGTGCCAACGAGGAGTTGCGCATATCAAGGAGTTGCGCCCCCCCGCGGGAGGCAGGCCTCGTAGCAATTTGTCCCGAGGGGCCGAGGCGCCACGTGCACTCGCGATTTTAGCGCTCTCGCGTGATTTTCAACGGCTATCTCGCTGCGGATAGTCGCGCCGACGGTCCGAACTATCCGTTCTTCGCGCAGCTGAACGAGAGCGTCGTCGTCTTCGCTTCGCTGCTCACCACGAAGGATCCCCCGATGCGCTTTGCGAGCTCGAAGGCGACGTTCAGCGCGAGCGCATCTCCGCTCGTCTCGGGCTTCGTGAAGTCTGGAACACCGTGCGCATCGCACGTGAGCTTGAGGACGAACGTCGTATCGTCTGCTGTAGCCGATGCGGTCACGGTGGACTCGGCGCGCCGCAATGCAAAGGCGAACATCTCGTCGAAGATTGCATTGAGCGCGGA